>JANKMV010000378.1 GCA_024650095.1 Bacillota bacterium
CGGTTCGGCATGTACTTGCAGTACCCATGTTTCTGGACCAGTTACAGCATTGATACTTTTGAGATTATAATCCCATGTTATTCCGATTTCTTCACCGGGTGCTAATGTGATATAACGACCATCATACCAACCACCAGTAAATGTTCCGCCATTAAAATGCATTAAAGCATTACCATAACTTGAAAAACCTGTACTTTTGTTTGTCGATACTGTATGCAGGCCTGTTGGCCCTTTGTCGCCAACGTACACCGAATCAAAGCGTAAACCCATTTTTATGGTATCGCTAGAATTGTTTTTTACAAAAAATAGGTCCTTAAATGTATACTGCGAGCCGGGCTGAAAACCGAAATTGCCACCATTACCTGCAGCAAAATTGAGAACAAGTTTTCCACTATCAGTTACTGCAGTTGCATCTGCATGTCCGACACCAGTATTGGGGACGATTGCTAACAATGATTCGTTAGTGTTCTTTATGGTAAGTGCCATAGGGTTTGTTACCTCTGCCTTCGTATACGCCATTGCCGCCATAATCCCCGTTGCCAATAATAAACAGACTAAAACCAGAATACCAACTTTTCTCATATTTTCTCTCCTTTAAATATATTTAGCGTTTGCACGCTTACTTATATTGTAAATTAGCTAGGGCTCTGGCACAGCATTACAAAGATGTCACTTAGTTGGCTACAGAGGATAATGTTTAGTAATCACAAAGGAGTAGAATTTTTACCTAAACCCCCTACCATATTGGTGGTAGTATGGCTAAAAAGCATATTTTACAATTTATTAGTAGCATCTAGATATTTCAATTTAATGCGATGTGATGTGATGCTTAAGCGTGCCATATTTATAAAAATAGGAGTCTCTCAAAACTACTAGTTATAGTAGCCAGCGATACTCCTATTCTCATATTTGGGTTGCTTCCCTGTGTACCATTGCTGCGAAGGGCATTCCTTTTTTAGTTTGAGTTAAGCAAACTATTCTAGTGTTTAAGGCTGGCAGAGTTCATCGGTATAAGGGAACTGGGTGTAAGTAGCCCTTGGTTTTACCGTAGCGAATATACTTGTCAAACAGGTTTAATTCGGAGAGGAGAAGGTCAACGAATAGCTTGCGAATTCGGTCGTTGGTCGAGGTTTGTTGCAGTGCTGTTGCATGAAAACGAGTTGCTCCTAGGATTCCACCTAATATGTTTCTGTAAATAAACTCATCCGTAAATTGTATTTTCAAATCTTCCGGAAAAGAAACCACCTTTGGTGGTTTAGTGGGTAGCGGTATGCCAAAACGTAGACATTCCTTTTCTAAACGGGTCGTCTGTTTGTTTAAGACAGATTGGCCTGCAACAAGGACTACATTAAAATCAATATCTTTAACTACATTTAAGAAAACCTCTGTTTGATGAACATTATCATATCTAAAGGTTAGATGATCCCACAGATGAAAAGCCTCCCCCGTATCAATGCTTTCTTTCTCATTAGCAGGGATTTTTTCATACTGAGGGGGATTGCCAATCCAGCCTTTAAGTCGCAAGTACTTAGTGAAGGAGTCCATAAAATCAATATTGTTTTCAACCATCATCTGAAACGTACTTCTTAGCTCATCATTGGTGGTGGTAGTGGTCATGGCTCGCAAGAAAAGGTTTATTGCTGATTGGACCCATAAGAACATGTCTTGGGCGATTAGCTTATCTTGAATAACATCAGTATTTGAGCTTTGGATGCCCACTTTCCCCACATCAGGACCATTAATGGCATGTTGCTTCATTTTAGCTTCCAACATTGTTACGAATTTTGAGAGCATTTTTTTTAGGCGACCTACCTGTAGCTTTAAATCAGGATCGTGTACAAAGTTCTCCCATAATTCAAGTCTCTCGATATATTGATATTTAGAAGCAACAAGATCCCATAAGTTGTAGGCTTCTTGCACGTTAATTTCCAAGGCTCTCATTTTCTTCTTGGTAGAAAAGGGCATTTTCTTCTCCTTTCATAGACGTATAGTTTCAATATGTCCCAACATGCACTCCACTATTACTTTCAGTTTGATCATTAAATTAATAAATCCTTATATATGATGTATTTTCACTCACTAGTCCTATCACTAAAGGAATAATATGATATACTTGCCACATAACGCGTTAAGGAGGTATTCATACTTGCCCTATTTGTTATTTCTTGGCACAGCCCTAATTCTCATTTTTCTATGTATTCGCTACCTCATGTTTAAATCGATGACTGAAAAAGTGTGTTCGTTGGAGCCGGATAATGATTACTGCAGAAAGCATTATAACAAAAATTTAGACAAAAGCAACGATCCCTATATAAAGTGCGATATTATGTACGGGGAAACACCTCATGGGGGAAATAAAACAATCATTTGCTACATGGATAGCAATAATAAAATGACATCAAAAGAAAAAGCCGTGAAAGTTATGGTTCGTGAATTGGATAAAAACAAACACGTTGTATACGAGACCTGGA
>JANKMV010000379.1 GCA_024650095.1 Bacillota bacterium
CGTTTAACTCGTTCCGTTGAAGGACTGTTAGCAACCGCAAAGAACTATCAGCTTTTATTGGCAGAAAATGAACGGATGCGGGAACAGCTGGCGGTGGCAACGTCGCTAGAAGCACGTCTTGTAGAGCTACGTGAAGAGAATGATCGCTTGCGACGAATGCTCGATTTACGGGCGGCAAGTTCTTATGAGCTTATGAGTGCAGAAGTGATTGCGCGTGATCCCAGTAACTGGTTTAACACCATTACAATTAACAAGGGGTCTAGGCATGGTGTAGAGCAGGGAATGGCAGTTGTGACTACCGATGGTCTGATAGGAAATATTGACTCGGTTTCTCCCACGTCAGCTCATGTTCTTCTCTTAACTGATGGGCGTCGCGGTGTCGGTGCTTTGGTGCAACGATCACGTGAACCGGGTGCAGTGGGTGTGGTTGAAAATGATCCGGATAATGCAGCTTATTTACGTATGAAGGATTTACCTCGAGAAGCTAATATTCAGGCGGGAGATACCATTATCTCTTCCGGCTTAGGCGGCTTCTTTCCCAAGGGTTTAGTCATTGGCTACGTAATAAATGCGGAAACGGACGAGATGGGATTAACGCAATATGCCCAAGTCCTGCCCGCTGCCAATTTTAATCGGTTGGAAGAAGTATTTATCGTCATTCCACAAAATGTACCGGAAGTTATCCCCGATGAGGGGGACGATTTTTGATGGCGTATGTCCTCATCTTTCTTATGTTTGTGGTAAGCTTGGCTGTGCAGGGGTCGGTGTTGGCCCTGGTGGGAACTAGCGGCACTCATCCCGATATTTTGCTTGTGGTTACGGTGGGCTTAGCGCTCTTAATGGGGGCTCGCCGTGGTGCCATTGTTGGACTTTGTGCGGGCTTACTACAGGATATATTGTTTGGTGCACCACTAGGTTTTTTTGCTGCAATTAAAATGCTTACAGGAGCACTGGCGGGCATGATGTCCGATGATATTTATAAAGATTTTACATTAGCGCCCATGGTTTTGATGTTAGTATTTACACTCTTTAGTGACATCTTTACCTTTTTTTTGACACAGCTTTATCATATCCAGTTACCACTCTCCCTTCTCTCATATTTACGAGAATATACACTGTTGCGAATGGTGATGCAGTTTTTTATCATGGGACTTATTTACCCTTATCTATACCGTGCACAGAAGCGGGGTCTGCTCTTAACAGTAAGAGATTCAGAGGAATAACGGAGGTTGTTATGTCAAAATCATTGCAAAAAAGATTACGCATGTTTTCATTTGCCGTTATTCTCGTAACACTATCGCTCACTGCCCGCTTGGCCTGGTTGCAGATTTATAACTATGATCATTACTTATCTGAAGCAGATAATAACCGCTTGCGGGATTTACCCATTACTGCTACGCGAGGGGAAATGCTTGATATCAATGGCCTAAAATTAGCAACGAATCGTCCTGGTTTTTCCGTATCTTTGTTGGACTTGGATCGGCAAAAGGCCGCCGATGTTATTGATTATTTAAGTAAGACATTAGAAATTGATGAGCTAGAAATTTACGATAAAATTAATCAGCAGCAGTATAAAAGTTTTGCACCCATACGTATTGCCAATGACGTGTCAGCTGAAGTTGTGGCAAAATTGGAAGAACGGCGGATAGACTTACCGGGTGTGCTTATAGAAACGCAACCAGTACGTGAATATCCAGAGCAGACACTGGGTGCACACATTTTAGGTTATGTTGGCGTTATTCGGGCCGCACAATATCAAGAAATGAAAACAGATGGCTACCGTTTTACCGATGTGATTGGACAATCCGGTCTAGAATCCACGTGGGAACAACGCTTACGTGGGCAAGATGGTATTCTGCGTGTTGAGACCAATCACTACGGGAGTCGTGTGCGTGTGATTGATAAAACCGACCCTGTTCCAGGTCATAATTTGCAATTGACTGTAGATGCACGTCTGCAGTCAATTGCGGAACGTGCCATAGCTGAAGTAATAGCCAATCTGACTGAGAAAGGTAATGAACAGGTAGGCAAAGGTGCAGTTGTGGCCTTGGACCCCAGTACAGGTGGAATATTAGCTATGGTCAGTTTCCCGAGCTTTAATCCCAATACCTTCTTTAAAGATTACGCTGATATTCAAGCAGACCCGAATAAACCAGAAACTAATAAAGCTATTCAGGGCACTTATCCTGTTGGTTCCACCTATAAATTGGTGGGCACATTGGCAGCGTTGGAGGAAGGCGTTATTACGGACCAAACACGAGTTACCTGCCTAGGTGTTAAAACGTTTTTTGGTAGTGATCGCCGTCGCTGTTTTAATTCTAGGGCGCATGGCCCGCTTAATGTGTATGGTGCTCTGCGAGTTTCTTGTAATATTTTTTATTATGAAATGGGGTTCCGTCTAGGCGTTGAGCGTTTGACAGCCTATGCCAAGGACTTTGGCTTCGGCAATGTCACGGGATTAACTGAT
>JANKMV010000037.1 GCA_024650095.1 Bacillota bacterium
AGCGCTTGCAATTAGCAAGCGGCAAGTGTAACCAGTACTGAAACGCGCATATTAAGGAAAATGAATAGACGCGCATTTCTTGCTTTTTGCTAAAGCGTAACCGGAGGATGACGTATGATAAACATAGCGGCCGAAATTGCGTCCATGCCACAAATGAAACAACTATTTGATGGCTTACAAAAAACAACCCGAAGTCAACTTGTCTACGGTGTTGATGATAGTGCTCGGCATATGGTGATGGCCGCAATCCGCCAACTAACGCAGCGACCCATCGTTATTGCCACATCTGATTCCGTACATGCTGGAAAAATTTACGAAGATATTGTGGCTGTTTTTGGCGAAGGCAATGTTTTCTTGTTTCCAGGCAAGGATTTATTATATTACCACGACTTGTTATCCGAAAGCGGGGACGCTTCTGCACAGCGCATTGCTGTACTAAAGCAATTGGCGATGGGGAAGCGTCCCATTGTTGTCACTACGGTGTCCGGCTTAGTGGCAAAAATGTGCCCACTAGAGCGTTGGCAGCAGGCTTGTTTCACATTGGAAACAGGTGCCCAAATTAGTATGAACGAGTTTCTAGAAGAGACAGTGAATGCAGGTTATGAGCGTGTGGAGATGGTGGAAGTCGCGGGTCAGATTTCTGTACGTGGCGGCATCGCTGACATTTATCCTGTGGGAGCGCCTTTGCCTATGCGAATTGAATTTTTTGGTGATGAGGTAGAATCCATTCGTACTTTCGACCCGCTCACGCAACGTTCTCGTGAATCCCTGCAGTCTTTGCAGCTACTGCCAGCAAGAGAAGTTATTATTGGTGAAGAGGAACGTAAACAGGCTCTGCTTTTACTAGAAGTTGAACAGGCTAAATTAGCACAGCAACCCCATAAAGACACTGGCAATCAAAGCAATCTGCAGGAAAAATTAGCGGAACATGTGGAGAAAATTCGTGAAAATGTGTACTTTCCAAGCATTGAACAGTATTTGCTCTATTTTTATCCGCAACCAGCAACTTTATTGGATTGGTTTCCCGAGGACACACTGGTCTTTATTAATGACCCACTACGTTGTGAGCAAGCAGCCGAACAGTTAGCCCATGAGCTGGGAGAAATACAAAGCACTCTTTACGCACAAGGCGAACTCTTGCCACGTCAGGTAGAACTAACCTGGAGTTACCAAGAAATTTTGGCTGCCTCCAGTAAGCAAGTGGTGGCGTTCTCACTTTTTGTGCAGCAGGGCAGTCCCGTATCCTATCGACGCACCATCTCATTGTCAGCCAAGCCCGTTCCCCGTTTTCTCGGGCAATGGGATCTTTTTGCACAAGAGGTTGTGCAATGGCGAGCACATGGGTATCGAATAGTCATTCTTACTTCAACGCGTCAGCGGAGCTCAGGTATTACGGAAGTACTGGCAGAACGGAATCTTCCCAGTGCGTATGTATTATCTCAGCCCGACCTCGCCCCACGGACGGTTACGTTATTACAGGGGAGTTTAGAGAGTGGTTTTGTACTACCCGACCTAAAACTTGCTGTGCTGGCGGAGCAGGATATCTTACCACAACGTAAAAAACGGCGCCGCATCAAGGGCAAAGACGGGGTACGTGTGGGCGATTATCAAGAGCTACAAGTGGGAGATTTTGTTGTACATGAACAGCATGGCATTGGGCAGTATCTCGGCCTTCGTACCTTGGAAGTAGGGGGAATTAGCCGCGATTACTTATATATCCAGTATGCTGGTAACGATAAGTTATATATACCCATCGAACAATTAGATGTGGTCCGTAAATATATTGGCATCGAAGGAAAAAGACCAAAGGCGTCGGCACTAGGTGGAGGAGAATGGACCCGAGTTAAGGCTCGCGTCCAGGCTTCGGTGCAGGAGTTGGCCAAAGAGTTATTGGCCCTTTATGCAGCGAGAGAAACAGAGCCAGGGCACTCGTTTTTACCTGATCATGATTGGCAACAGGACTTTGAAGCTGCTTTCCCCTATGAAGAAACACCAGATCAATTACAAGCCATTAAAGAGATTAAGGAAGATATGGAGAAAAGTCGGCCGATGGACCGCTTACTATGTGGCGATGTGGGTTATGGTAAGACTGAGGTGGCCCTACGTGCCGCCTTCAAAGCCATTATGGACGGGTTACAAGCAGCCTTTCTTGTTCCCACCACTGTTTTAGCACAACAGCATTATCGCACGTTTCTAGAGCGTTTAGAAGGCATTCCCGTTAATGTGGGTATCTTGAGCCGTTTTCAAAATGCCACACAACAAAAGGCGACGCTGCAAGGGCTTAAGGATGGCACCATCGATTTGTTGGTGGGGACACATCGTTTATTATCTAAAGATGTTCGTTTTCATGAGCTTGGTTTGCTTGTTGTGGATGAAGAGCAACGCTTTGGTGTTCGTCATAAGGAAAGAATCAAAATGCTTAAAAAGAATTTAGACGTCCTAACCATGACCGCCACCCCAATTCCACGGACACTGCATATGTCTTTAGTGGGTGTGAGGGATATGAGTGTGATTGAAACACCACCAGAAAATCGTTACCCCATTCAAACCTACGTTTTGGAGTATTCCGATGCACTGATTCGAGAAGCTATTGTACGTGAAGTTGGGCGAGGTGGTCAAGTCTACTTTGTGCATAACCGTGTGCAATCCATTGATAAATGGGCAGCTCGCCTGCGTAAGCTAGTACCGGAAGCGAAGATTGCCATTGGGCATGGGCAAATGCCCGAGGATCGTTTAGAAAATGTGATGCTGGCGTTTCTCAAGGGTGAATACGACGTTTTATTGTCAACGACCATTGTGGAAGCAGGTTTGGATATTCCCAATGTCAACACAATTATCATTCATGATGCAGATAAATTTGGCTTGGCTCAGTTGTATCAACTGCGCGGCCGTGTCGGTCGCTCTAGCCGTATTGCCTATTGCTATCTAACGTATCAGAAAGATAAAGTTTTAACTGAAGTGGCGGAAAAAAGGCTGCAGGCTATTAAAGAATTTACTGAGTTAGGTTCAGGCTTTAAGATTGCACTGCGGGACTTGGAAATTCGTGGTTCTGGCAATATTTTAGGCCCTGAACAACACGGCCATATGATGGCGGTGGGATTTGATATGTACGTAAAACTGTTAGAAGATGCGATTCGCACTTATCAGGGGGAACAGCCGGAGAAGAAAATACTCCCGCGTGTTGAAGTACAAGCAGATGCTTATTTGCCTGCGAGCTATATCTCGGATACGCGGCAAAAAATTCTCTTTTACCAAAAGGTCGCTTCTGTCGAGAATGTGGAAGAAATCGAAGAAGCACGTGCAGAATTAAGTGATCGTTATGGTCCATTACCAAAGGCCGCAGAAAATCTTTTAAATGTTGCTCATACTCGATTGTTGGCTCAAGAGTTGGATATTATAACTGTAACAGAAGAGAGAGATGAGCTCTTACTTCGTTTTTCTTCTAAAACTACTCTCACTGGGAATTTATTGTTGGGGGTGTCAAAGCGCCATCAAGGCCGACTTACGGCGTCAATGGGGAAACAAATCATTTTAACCTTTCGCAAAAAGTTTAAAAATGATCGTGAAAAGTTGTTTTTTATTTTGGGTATTCTTAAAGAGCTTAAAGCGCTTGCTGATAAAACAAAAAAAAATGTAAAATGATTTTACGAAAGGAAGTATACAATGCTCTTGCAACAAAAAAGAAAAATGAATTTATCTGTGGCTCTGCTCCTGATGATGGTCCTGCTCTTATCGACTGGTTGTGGAGCAAACAAAGCGGTAGCGGAAGTTAACGGAGAAAAAATTACACGAGCCCAACTGGACAATTATACAAGCGTCCTTTTGCTCTTTATGCCTGATTTGGAAGAAATGCTGGCAGATAATACGAATCGGCAAGCGTTAGAGGAACGGATTGTCAATGCCATGATCGAAAATAAGCTACTTGAACAGTTGTCAAAGAATCGGCAAGTTACTGTTACGGACGCAGATATAAATATAGTCTTCCAAGAGCAAAAGCAAGAGATTGCCGCCATGGTTGGCGCCGAAGAACTTGATGCGAGAATGAAGGAGCTTAAAATCGAAGATAGTGATATCAAAGAATTCATAGCAGGTTCTGTTTATGTGGATAAGCTTATCATGAGTATGGCGTCGGAACTGACGGAAGAGGAAATCGAAAATTATAAGTCGCTACACCCCACCGGAGGTGTGGTGGTCGAGTTGAGTCATATCTTACTAAAAACTGAAGCAGAGGCGATAGCAACCCGAGAGCGTCTAGTCGCAGGCGAAGATGTGGTAACAGTAGCGGAAGAAGTTTCAACTGATCCATCAGCTGCGACCAATAAGGGCTACCTTGGTGAAGTGCCTGCGGATACAGTTGATTTCGACCAGGATTTTATGGCTGGGGCCAATGAGCTTGAAGTGGATGAGATTTCACAACCTGTGGAAAGTGAACATGGTTGGCACATTATCATTTTGCATGATCGCACTTTACCGACGAACGAGCAAGTCACCTCAAGGGTGGCTGCGGAACGTTTAGTGAATGTTTTTAATGAATATTATGAGGAGGCAGAGATTAAAACGTTACTGTAGTTGTATCTTTTCCTAAAACCAATTACGTGAATAAAACACTTCCCCTCGATATATACTATGATTAGAGGTTAAGAATGTAATTGTTTGCAGAAAAAGGAGGGGAAGTCTGCTTGAAGGCAACAGGGATTGTACGTAGGATAGATGACCTAGGACGTGTTGTCATCCCCAAAGAGATTCGCCGGACGCTCAGGATTCGCGAAGGCGACCCACTAGAAATCTTTGTCGACCGGGACGGCGAAGTGATTCTGAAAAAGTACTCGCCGATTGCTGAACTTGGTACGTTTGCTCAGGAATATGCCGATTCTCTTTATGAAGCCATGGGACACATTGCACTCATAGCTGATCGGGATACAATTATCGCTGTCGCAGGTGCGCCCAAAAAAGAGTTTATGAACAAAACACTGTCTCCCGCTGTTGAAAAAGTGATGGAAAGTCGGAAGAGTATCCATATTGGTAGTACGGCTGAACATAAATTTTATAAAGACGTGGATGAGGACAGTGTATCAAAGTTTATGTCGGAAGTGATTGCACCTATTATTTCCGAGGGAGATCCCATTGGAGCTGTCATTCTCGGTTCTAAAGAGAAAGAAATGCAAATGGGTGACTTGGAAATGAAGCTTGTGGAAACGGCTGCAGGTTTTCTAGCCAAACAGATGGAGCAGTAAGCACTTGAACAAAACACATAACACGTAAAAGGACTATCCCTTATCGGAGGTCCTTTTTCCGATATACGTTTTGTTGTAAGTATCTTGATCTTTATGGGAGCATTGTGATGACAGCGAGAAATAAAGGCATATTCTTAATGGTGATGTCATCATTATTTTTTGCAGTGATGGCCGCAGCCGTGAAAGTATCCGGTGATTTGCCCACCATGGAAAAAGTTTTTTTTCGCAATATAATCGGCTTTACGGCAACGGGTATTTTTATTTGGCGTAAAGGTGGCAGTTTTGCCGGATCTAATAAGAAATGGCTATTATTGAGGTCACTTTTTGGTTTTCTGGGCTTGGTTTTCTATTTTTATGCTATTGACCGCCTGCCACTGGCGAATGCTGTTATTCTCAATCAAATGAATCCCTTTATTACTTTAGTTTTAGCTTATTTATTTTTGCGAGAACATGTATACAACCCGCAATGGTTCGCGGTGGGTGTAGCCATGCTAGGCATCTTGCTCATAGTTAAGCCAGGATTTGGCTATACTTTTGCACCCGCTCTAGTAGGTATTCTGTCAGCATTTTTTGCTGCTGCCGCTTATACTGTGGTTCGTCATCTTAGACTAACAGATCAGCCCCAAACAATTATATTCTATTTTACGGGTTTTACGACCATGGCTACCTTACCTTTTATGGTCTGGGGTAATTTTATTATGCCTGACTTCGCTCAAATGGGCGCACTAGCAACGGTCGGCATCACTGCGACCATTGCGCAATATTTAATGACATATGCTTATCGCTATAGTGAGGCGGGAGATTTATCAATCTATTCATATAGCAATACGATTTTTGCAGTTGTAATCGCCATGCTTGTATGGCAAGAATTTCCTGATTTAGTGAGCATAGTTGGTATTATGTTAGTCCTAGTGGGAGCAGTCTTTAATTGGTGGACGAAACAGAAAGCTGATCCTTGACTTGATTCAACTCAATGAAAATAGCAGCTTCCAGTAAAACAAATCAGCAAGCGCCAATTTGAGGCTTGCTGATTTGTTTTACTGGATTGATATGGATTTTATGCCTTATGATGGCATGTTTGCCGCCAGACGAGGAATACTAACCTCGATTTTCTTACGAGATCCCATATTATTTGGTCTAGATGGTTATTTTTACTGTGTATGTTATAATAGGATGAGATTGCAAGGGAGAAAATCTCATGTGAGGTGAGGACTTGACCAAGCAGTCTTTTATTAAAGGTGCTGCAATATTAACAGTAGCGGGTTTATCCGTCCGTGTTGTGGGTGCATTTTTTAGAATTGTTTTAGCTATGCTAATTACCGATGAGGGCGTTGGGCTTTATCAGATGGCATATCCAGTCTATAGTACCCTGTTAGCTGTATCTACTGCAGGTATTCCCATTGCCATTTCTAAATTGGTGGCAGAAAGTCTTGCTCACGGCAATTACCGCGGTGCCTATCGTATTTTTCAGACGGCACTTTCATTGTTAGCTTTATCAGGGCTTGCCATCTCAGCTGTCTTGTTCTTTGGGGCCCAAACCTTTGCACGTGTGATCTCCTTAGATCCGCGGGCGTATTTACCCCTAATAAGCATTTCGCCGGCCATTTTTCTTGTGACCGTGATGTCGGCATATCGTGGTTTTTTTCAAGGACAACAGCAGATGTTGCCAACGGCAATCTCCCAAATTGCTGAACAGTTAGGTCGTGTCATCATCGCGCTCGTGCTCGTCATGGTGCTTTTGCCCCAAGGGTTAGAATTTGCAGCCGCTGGTGCTAGCTTTGGGGCAGCCGCAGGCGCTTTTTGTGGTCTGGTTGTATTAGTTGTAACATGGTGGCGTCAGAAAAAAGCATTTATGCATAACCTTACCAGACAGGGTAGGCGGGATGTCCAAACGTTTCCCCGCATTATGTATCGTATTTTTGCTCTGGCCGTACCCATAACGCTGGGTAGCTTGGTGATGCCCATTATTACTATTGTGGATTTATCCGTTGTGCCAATGCGTTTGCGCGCCGCCGGTTTTGCTACCAGTCGTGCCACTGCACTCTACGGACAGTTAACTGGCATGGCTAGTCCCATTGTCCATATCCCCACGATTATTACGGTTGCGTTAGCCATCTCTTTAGTCCCTGCCATCTCCGAGGCATTAGCCCTTGGTAAAATACGTTTAGTCCAGGATCGTTCGTATATAGCTATTCGCATGACATTTATCTTAGGGGTTCCCTGTGCCCTCGGCCTTTATCTGTTAGCAGAACCGATTTGTGTACTTTTATTTAATAACGCAGAAGCCGGTTCTGTATTGGCGGTTATGTCTTTGGGTGTCATTTTCCTCACACTTTATCAGACGACGTCAGCGATCTTGCAAGGACTAGGAAAAACAATGGACCCGGTGAAGAATCTCTTTTGGGGCGCTGTGGTTAAGACAAGTCTTACATGGACGTTGACGTCCTGGCCCACGCTTCATATTCGCGGAGCGGCGCTAGCCACGGTGTTGGGTTTTTCCGTTGCATCTTTGCTGAATATCTACCGAGTACAGAGATTAACAGGGCTGTCTTTACAACCCGTAGAAACCATTGCTAAGCCCTTGGTATCTGCGACGGCTATGGGTGCTGGCGTTTTGTATCTTTACGGTACGGTAGAGCCTATGTTAGCTACCGTCGGCGTTGAAGCCGCCAATAAAGTGACCACAATAATTAGCATTATGGTGGGGGCGGTCATTTATGTGTTGGTGATGTTTCTGTTAGGGGGTATTAAAAGGGAGGACTTATTGCTAGTGCCTAGTATAGGACCTCTCCTAATTCGTCTAGCAGAAAGATTCCATATTCTAAGGGGTTGATCAATGTGAAAACACTCTATTTACTTGGTTTAGGTCCGGGTGATCCCCAAGCGATTACTTTGCGCTCTCTTACTATGTTAAAGCGAGTGCAACATATATATGTGCGCACGGCTAGGCACCCAGGGCTACAGATTTTACATGATAACAACATCCGATATAAGGCATTGGATTTCTTCTACAAGCAATCCAAAACGTTTGCGGAAACGTATCAGCAGCTTGCCTACTTTGTTATTAATGCGACCCTGCGTTATGGGGAGGTGGCTTATGTTGTCCCTGGTAGTCCGCTTTTTGCTGAAAAGGCGGTGGAGATTATGTTAGAGAAGGCAAACCTTGCCGGTATTACATGTCGCGTAGTGCCCGCGGTCTCCTTTGTAGAAGCGGTAAGCGCAGAACTAAATCTACCTCGTGAAAGGGAACTTGTAGTTAGGGATGCCATGCAACCGGACAAGCTCCTTGATAGCCCAGATAAGCATGTGCTAATTATGCAGCTCTACAACCGCCAGGTAGCCTCTGCGGCTAAGTTGCACCTTTTGACACTATACCCTGCCAAACACTCTGTGACCTTGATACGCGGTGCTGGAGTGCCTCACAGTAAACAGATAACAACGGTACCCTTGTATAAAATGGATCGTGTGGAGTGGATTGATCATCTGACCACAGTATATCTTCCCCCTCTTGCTTGCTATGGCATGGGACATTTGCTACAGATAATGCGTTCTTTACGAGGAGAGAACGGGTGCCCTTGGGATCAGGAACAGAATCATCTTTCCCTAAAGCCCTATTTGCTTGAAGAGGCGTATGAGGTTTTGGCAGCCATCGACAGTGGTGACACGGAAAACTTTTGTGAAGAACTGGGGGATTTATTGTTACAAGTCGTCTTTCACAGCGAAATTGCTTCTGAAAACAATATGTTTTCCTTTTACGATGTTATCGCAGGCATCAGCGAAAAATTAATTCGTCGTCATCCTCATGTTTTCGGCGATGCAGAGGCGCAAACAGCAGACGATGTGCTGCGTAGTTGGCAACAGATAAAAAAGGAGGAAAAGAAGGAGCAAAGATCCCTATTCACTCTGGAAACCTACTTGCCTGCACTAATGCGTGCCCAGAAACTGCAACGCCAAGCTTCATCCGTTGGTTTTGATTGGCCCGATGCCAGTGGAGCTTGGGTAAAACTCCAAGAAGAGCTAACAGAGTTAAATGATGCATACAATGAGGGTAACCAGGAAAAAATAGAGGAAGAACTGGGAGATTTACTCTTTGCCACCGTTAATGTCGCTCGTTTCCTTGATACAGATGCAGAACAAGCATTGGCAGCGGGGACGCGAAAGTTTTATCGACGCCTACTCTTTGTGGAAGAGCAGGCTCGAGCTGAAGGGGGCGAAATATCAGCGTATTCTTTGGCGAAACTTGACGAATGGTGGAATTTAGCCAAAAAACAGGTGAAACAGGAAAAAAACCTTAATTAAAGGCAGGATTAATCAAATTTTTCGCGAATAACCACCACAAGTATTCTCGACATTTAAATTAAGATTATAGGAGGGAATTTTGGTGAACAAATCTGAACTTATTAGTGTTGTTGCAGGAAAATCCGGTCTGACAAAAAAAGACACGGAAAAAGTGGTAAACGCAGTTTTTGACGGAATTGGCGAGTCTCTCGCTAATGGGGATAAAGTCCAAGTGATTGGTTTCGGTACTTTTGATGTGCGGGAACGTAAAGCTCGCGAAGGACGCAATCCTGCTACAGGAGATACCATTACCATTCCAGCGGTGAAAGTACCTGTTTTTAAAGCAGGCAAAGCATTAAAAGATAATGTAAAGTAAAAAAATAGGCCTCTGGGGCCTATTTTTTTGCACTGTCCGAATTTATATCACTTGCATTTAGCAAGTGGCTCATGTAACCAGACTGAAAACATGCTTTAAGGAAGCGAAATTGGTGTGCTTCTTATATCCAGATGCAGTACCCAAAATATGTACACTATTTTAGTGTTTAATTTTGTTATTCCTCTCGAATACTAAAGAAAACTAGAAATGGGAGGTTTAACACTTTGGCACATAAACGTATGATTCTCGTTATTTGGATCCTGGTGGCAACGATGTTATTTGCCGTTGCAGGATGCTCGTGGTTGCAACGGTCACCTTTGCCAACACCACCTGGCAATGAAGAAGAGCAAGGGGAGGAAAAGCCAGTACCGCAAGCCACCATACCGGCACCTATTGATCAGGGTGAAAAACAGGAACCGGAACTCCGTGTTTATATTGCAGGCAAAAACCAAGTCGAAACGATGATGATGGAAAAGTATATTCAAGGGGTAGTGGCTGCGGAAATGGATCCTACCTGGCCTAAAGAAGCATTAGCGGCACAAGCTATTATTGCACGTAGCTTTACGCTACAAAAAATAGCGGAAAACGGTGGGGTACCAAACAGAGAGGCCCATGCTTCCACGGATATAAAAGAATTTCAAGCATACGATGCTTCCCGGATCAATGATAATGTGCGAGAGGCCGTCCAAAGTACTCGTGGCCAAGTTGCAGTCTATGGGGAAGATTTTATTCGTGGTTGGTTTCATGCCTATGCAGGGCCCCGGACTGCCACTGCAAAGGAAGGATTGGAATTTAAGGGCCCTAACCCACCTTACATTCGTGTCGTGGATAGCCCTGCAGAAGATGTCATTCCCGAAGAAGAGCGCAACTGGCAAGAGAGCTTTCCCTTGGCGCGTGTGCGCACTGTCACGCGTGAAATTACAGGGGAGGATCCCGGAGCCGTGACCAAAATGGAGATCGCGGATAAAGGTCCCTCAGGGCGAGTGGTACAGTTTCGTGTTAATGATGTGGAGGTTTCAGGGCCACAGATGCGCCTAGCATTGGATAGTACGGTGATGCGTTCAACGTATATAGAAAAAATAGATATCGAAGGCGATAAAGTTACCATGAGCGGCAGTGGCTATGGCCATGGAGTTGGTATGTGCCAATGGGGTGCACGTGGCCTTGCTGAAGACGAAAAGAATGCAGAAGAAATAGTGAATTACTATTACCGCAACATTGATATTGTAAAACTGTGGGAGTAAACACAAAACGGCCACCATGGCCGTTTTTTTGTATTGGTTTCTTATACTGGTATGGAG
>JANKMV010000380.1 GCA_024650095.1 Bacillota bacterium
ATCATCGCTGTTATGCGTTGTGTCGATAATGCCAATCGATCATAGTACGCTTTACTATAGTTATCCTTTTGCGTTAGCTTTTCGAGATCAACAGCATTGGCCGCAAAAATTTCTGACTGGTTTTCTGCCAACGCGTTGGCCATGGCGAGTAGTGCCTCATTTTTTTTCTCCGCAGAGGCCATGGCTAGTTGTACTGACGCAGCTTTCGCTGCCGCCCCTTTTTGACTCACTTCACTCATGCCGACACTCCCTTTACCCAAGGCCGCCAACTTAACTATTGACCACCATGTTATTTCTATGCACCGCCTCACCACAAACTCGCTGTAAGACGTCAGATGCATTTTCTGTACGCATTCCTTGAATCGTCTGCAAATCTTCGGAACTAAAATTGACTAGACCACGAGCAAATTCATGACCTTCTTTATCTTCAATGGCAACCATTTCACCTTGCGTAAACGTTCCGGTTACTTTAACAATACCGGTGGGTAAAAGGCTTTTCCCCTCAGCCAAGAGTGCTTTGCGAGCGCCTTCATCAACCATAAGCCGGCCGTGGGTCATTTGCCCGTAGGCAATCCACCGCTTGCGACTTTCAAGAGAATTTGTGCGTGCGCAAAAAAGTGTACCCACATCTTCACCGTCCACGATCCTTTGCAAAATATTAGCTTCTTTGCCATTAGCAATGACCATAGGGACTCCCGAATGACACGCCATCTCTGCCGCCATCAATTTAGTTATCATGCCACCCGTTGCCAGCGCTTCATTTGTATCTGTGGCAAGCTTCTTAATCTCCGGCGTTACTTGTTCCACCACGCTCAATAACTCTGCCTCTGGGTTTGTTTTCGGATTATCTGTATATAGACCACCAATATCTGTCAACAGCACCAACAAATCTGCATGCAAAATACTGGCGACCATGGCAGATAATGAATCGTTATCACCAAACTCAATTTCTTCTACGGCCACAGTGTCATTCTCGTTAATGACGGGTACCACACCGTACCGTAACAGTGCCTGTAGCGTATTGCCTGAGTTTAAGTATCGTTTACGGTCATCAAAATCATCTCTTGTCAGTAGTACTTGGGCAACCACCAACCCATACTCTGCAAATAATTTTTCGTACATTTGAATGAGTAAGCCTTGGCCCACGGCTGCAACCGCTTGTTTCTCGGGCATGGTTTGAGGTTTAGCCACTAGGCCTAAACGACCAATACCAGCAGCTACAGCACCCGACGAAACCAAAACAACCTGACAACCCTGGTTCGCCAAATCCGCTAACTCACGCACAATCTTCTCCATCATACGTAAGTTGAGCTTGCCCGTTTCATGGGTTAGCGTTCTAGAACCAACCTTTACCACCACTGTGCGAGCAGATTTTAAAGCCTCTCTCCGCACGTCCACTAGATTCCCATCTCCTTAGAGCGCTCCGTAGCTGCCTGCACTGCCTTCTGGACAAGGCCACGGAAGCCACCCTGCTCAAATTCAAAGAGAGCTGCAGCCGTGGTGCCACCGGGGGATGTCACCATCTCCCGTAAAATCGCGGGATGTTGCCCTGATACCTCCACCATTTTTGCCGCACCAACTAACGTTTGCACAGCTAACAGCTGGGCCATGGCTCGCGGTAGGCCGGACATTACACCACCATCTGCCAGTGCTTCAATCATGAGATAAACGTACGCTGGACCACTACCACTTACACCTGTCACTGCGTCTAACAGTTTCTCTGGCACTCTATGCACAAGCCCTAATTTTTGTAGCCAAGATTCCACCGTATGCATAACTTCATCGGGGACATGCTGCCCCGCACTCATGGCCATCACGCCTTCACCTATTAAACACGGCGTATTGGGCATCACACGAATAACGCCGATTGTTTCTACAAAACTTTGTTCTATTTGATCAATGGTTACACCTGCAGCCACCGACACCACCACTTGACCAGATTGCATTATGGGTGACATTTGCGCTAGTAAACCTGCCATATCTTGAGGCTTTACTGCCAAAAAGATGACATCGGCCGTTTCTGCGACACCGCGTACATCACCATGGGAGATCTGATATGTATCCGCGACTTGTTGCAGTTTATCTGCATTGTCATCCGCTATGACAATGTTCTCTGGTGTAACGCCACTGTCCAACAAACCCTTCAATAGCGCACCACCCATGGCTCCAACTCCAATAAATCCCACACGTTTTCGCATTGGCCACCTCCACTATCATAAAATAGGTTTTCTTATTATTCTATAACATTCACCACGTAAATTCAAGAAATATTGTTCTGCAGAGCGATCTTTGTCTTATTCTTACATAGCTTCCACAGACAATTGTTTGACAAAACTTCAGAACTACGCTAAAATAACTATGCACGCAGGGGAGTGGCTCAATGGTAGAGTAGCGGTCTCCAAAACCGTCGGTTGCAGGTTCGAGTCCTGTCTCCCCTGCCAAAAATGAATAATAATACTTACTGT
>JANKMV010000381.1 GCA_024650095.1 Bacillota bacterium
GCCACACCTAAGCGAGCAACCTTTAAATTTAACGATCAAGCTTCCTGGAAATTTCCTTTAACGTTTCATCAATGGATTTTATCTTTAGTAAGAACCAAATGGTAACAACTATGGGAATGAGCCAAATAAATAGAACGATCAGTGGACCCAAAAAACCAAACAAAGCACATACCTCCATCAATTCGTAGATTTTAATGTTAGGACCGATACCTCTGCGCGGGACATAAAGCGTAGCGGTAAGATTCCCCCTTGTCCGATGCCACGGGAAATATAAAGCCAACCCGTTTCCTCTTGGCTTAACCCTTCCACATGGGAGTCTGGAAACAAGCGTCCCGATGCCGTAGTCACGGCACCGATAAAGGGAAGCTTAATCTGTCCACCATGTGTATGGCCAGCAAGCGTTAAGGAAATATGGCGCAATAGCTGTTGTTGCGCTGCATAGACGGGCAAGCCTCCATATCGGTCTTGATACTGTGGCTCAAACCATGTGGGTGCATGGGCGAGCAAGACAACGGGACCCGTAACGATTGCAGGGAGAGCTGCTTGTAAATCATCATGACCTGTATAAGGGTCACCAACACCAGCCAGTATGAATGTCCGCCCTTCGTGGCGCAGGCGTACATAACGATTTTCCAACAAACTTACTCCTGTTAATTCTAATTGGTTGGCGATTAAAGGCCAATCTGACCAGTGGTCATGATTACCACTAACAGCGTAAACAGGAGCTAATTCCACAAGCTTAGCGATAAACGGTAAGATATTGTCGACTTCTCTCGCCTTACTATGAACATAATCACCGGTCAGGACAATGAGATCCGCTTCAACATCAGCGATTTGCCGAATAAGCCTACCATCTGCGGCAAATTTACGACCATGGAAATCGCTAATCTGCACAATTCTATAACCATCTAATGCTTGAGGTAAATCAGCAACAACCACATCTACATGTTCCAATTGTACCACAAAAGAATCGATTAGTGTCCAGGTAATGATAACAACAAAAAGGAGCACCACTGTACGAATAATCCATTTTTTCACGTCAGCAGCTCTCCTTTTTAAACAAATTCCCCATTAATACTATTATACCTGCAGATAGAAAACATAGACAGCTACTTTAGTTGCTGTGTAAGAAAGACGCGCTTATTCACTTCCCCAGTGCACGCTTTTTAATGCTGATTACATTAGCCACTTGCTAGCTGCCTGCAAGTGATATAATTTTCTTGGCAGTAGTACAAAAGGGACACGCGTTCTGCGCAGTCCCTTAGTGTTGTGCTCTCTAGTAACATAAGTTTATGAAATTAGCGCGCTCCTGTAAAGACTTGATATTTTTCTGTTAACGGCTCCATCACAGCAGCAAAAACGGGATGGTCATACGCCTCGATTTTACCACTATCGGCCAGTTCCACCAAGAGCGGATCGAGAGGTACTGCGCCGAGAAAAGGTAAGCCATATTCATCTGACAATTGACCGCCGGCACTGGGTCCGAAGACATAAATTTTTTCTCCACACTCCCCACATGCTACATAGCTCATGTTCTCCACTAGACCAACCACTGGAATATCCATACGTTGCGCCATGTTGATGGCTTTCTTTACCACCCCAACAGCAATTTTTTGCGGCGTCGCTACCATCACCACGCCATCTACAGGCAATGACTGCATAATGGTTAAAGGTACATCGCCCGTACCTGGGGGTAAATCTACCAGAAGGCAATCCAATTCACCCCACACCACATCTGTCCAGAAGCGCTTGATGGTTCCCGTGATCAGAGGAGCTCGCCAAATGGCTGGGGCATCCTCGTCTTCCATCACCAGCTGTAAAGACATAATTTTGATACCCAAGGAACTTGTCGGTGGGATCATACCTTGCTCACTACCCTGTGGCATTGCTTTCACATCGAACATTTGTGGAATGGTGGGCCCTGTGATATCGGCATCCAAGATACCCACTTTTACACCCGCTCGTACCAACGCCACGGCGAGCAATGCAATCACGGATGATTTACCAACACCGCCTTTACCACTCATCACCGCCACCACTCTATCAATTTTTGTTCCTTCCGGACTTGGCCACTTGGCAAACTCAAGCTTTGCTTTATTCTGTTCAGCCATTGTACTCGCTCCTTTTACTTATCTCTTTCATAGCATCAGACAAAAGGTAGCGTTTATATACACAAAAATAGAAAAATGCAAACCATCTTAAAGCCATGTTGTCGATAGGAAGTGTCTTGACCGTTTTGTTGCAGAACAAGGATGACGCGGAACGGTCAAGACCGTTCCCTACACCTGTGCTACTCTTATAGGTGAGATGACGATTTCTACGTACAATTTATACGTCGACCTACATAGTAACGGTGGTATCTTTCATGCAGTAAGGCGGACATATGTAGGGAACAGTCTTGACTCGCAAGCAGAAATCGATGCTCATGACTGCACCGGAAGGTATTGCCCATGATTTTAATAAT
>JANKMV010000382.1 GCA_024650095.1 Bacillota bacterium
TATGGTTCGTACATCCTTTACAACAGGAGAAGTATTAGTGGTCATTATCACCAACGGTGACACACTCCCTCAGACAGACAAATTAATTGCAGATGTGCGGGCTGAAGTCAGCAACCTGATTGGTATTGTCCAAAGCATTAACACGCGACGTGGCAATGCCATCTTGGGATCAGAGGAACGAACTCTATGGGGCAGACCCTATCTCACCGAACAACTAGAAAACCTACAGCTTAGAGTTTCTCCTCGTTCCTTCTTTCAAGTTAATCCTATACAGACTGCGGTCCTTTATCAAAAAGCAAAAGATTACGCCGCACTCCAGGGTACTGAAACAGTCTTTGATCTTTATTGTGGCATTGGCACCATTTCTCTATATCTATCAGATGCAGCAGCAAAAATTGTCGGCGTAGAAATCGTGGCAGCTGCCGTAGAAGATGCCAAAGAAAGCGCCAAGCTCAACGGCATCACCAACGTCGAGTTCCATATCGGAGCAGCCGAAGAAGTCGTTCCCCTACTCTATAAGCAGGGCTACCAAGCCGATGTTGTCCTCGTCGACCCACCACGTAAGGGTTGTGACGAAACCCTCCTTAAAACCATGATTGCCATGGTCCCACCACAAATTATCTACATCTCATGTAACCCCGCAACACTGGCCCGTGACCTAAAATACCTAGTTGTGAACGGTTACAGCATTATGGAGGTACAACCGGTGGATATGTTCCCGCATACGAGCCATGTGGAGTGTGTCGTCTTGATGTCAAAGGTTGAAAAATGATGGACGAAGAAACCCAGCAATAAAGGGCTTTCAGCGTTTGCTACTTAAGGCTATAAAAATAGCTGGCAGCAAATTGATTGAGGAAGCCCTATTTTTTTTGTGTGGGAACGGGTCGATAGCATTAATTGAGAGAGGGTTGAGTTGACAGATTTATATTCAGAGATCAAGATTCCTTCAAGAATTCAAATGATTGCATGTTGTTTAGTATAGGCACCTATTTCATTCCATTGATGATTTTTATGAAACGGGCAAGAATGAAGAAGGTACACATTATAAAAGCGATAGTTTTGATTTAATGACCATGAGGGATTATAATGTCATTACATTCACCGATGATGATGGAAATGAATATGAGCTGGAGCAATGAAAGATATTATATGCCAAGTAAGATAAACTGGCTTTTGAAATCCCTGGGGTTTAAAAAGATCCATATATTAGGAGCAAAACTGGGGGCTTATTCAAGAAACGATAAGCTTACAACTGAGGATTTTAAAACGCTTGTTGTAGCGGAAAAGTAGTAAATCAATTATTTTTTGATAGGGATTTAAGATTGTATTTTCAGCTGTTTGTGAATGTCTGTAACAATAGTTGTGTGGTGGAGGTTTTGAATTATGCCGTATTATATAGATGCGAAAAAGGTAGAGCTTGAGGATCTAATGTTTAGAATAACCGAATCCGACCTCGTTCCAAGCCGAAGGAAGCTGCTAGAAGACATTGAGGTCAATCTTAACAAGCTTAAAGAGTATGGCATCTATACAATGGCCGACCTGCGCAAATCTATAAAAAACCCTAAAAAAATAGCTTCACTTGCTGAAAAAACGCATATTGAGATTCAATACCTGACATTACTGCGCAGAGAAGTTGAAAGCTATTTCCCCAAAGCATATCCATTAAGTGTATTTGACTGGCTGGAAAAAAATCAAATAACCAAACTTGAAAGAAAAGGGTACAAAAATACTGCTTTACTTTATGAGGCCTTTGAAATACCTTCTAAACGTGAAGAAATAACTGCATTAACTGGGCCAGAAAAGGCTTTTGCGGAAGAAATATTTATCCTGGTCGATCTCATCCGGATTCAATGGGTTAGTCCTATATTCTCAAAAGTACTGGTCGAAGCGGGCTATAACAATGCTAAATCAATAGCCGAAGCAAACGCTAAAGAGTTACATGAAGCAGTTGAAAAAACAAATAAGAAAGGCCGATACTTTAAAGGGAAAATAGGCATCAGGGACATAGCAAGGCTGATCAAATCAGCATCGTATTTGTCTTGAAAGCCTTGAAATAGGGAAGTCGGTGATATGATGAAATATCAAGAGACAGGAAGATTTGGAAGAAAAACATGATAAAATTGGGTTTTGCAGCCTATGATTGTTGATAGTACATTAATCATACACGGTATTGGGCTGTGGCACATACTTATTTTGTAATGTTACCACTGGTGCATCTCATTTTACAATTAATCATTAATTCAGATTGATTAGAATATTTTAATTTATATTGACAAATGGTGTCGAATCAATTTACAATGGATTAAGTGATTAAATTATTGTAAAATTGCAGTTAGGTTACAAATTTACTGCAATTGGTACAAAGAAAGGAGATTATAAAATCTTTAAATCAGAAGGAGGGTAGTACGATCACCACCATCTCTTTTGTTCCCTTCGTAGGCCCCTGATGAGACA
>JANKMV010000383.1 GCA_024650095.1 Bacillota bacterium
GTCCTATTTGTCAATAGTACATTTAGCGTTTTCTCTTTTTCGTATGTAGCATGGACATTATTTCTCTTATAGTCTCGCTAGTATCAAGCGACCAAAATTAGTGCACCTATTACAAATGAGCATAATTAATACAGCCACCTTTGCGGTGGCTGTTCTTGCACTGCTAATAATTATAATATTTGCAACTAGCAAGCGGTTAATGAAACCCGCACATAAGGCGCACATCAAGGAAACTGCATTAGTGTGCTTAAATCTTTGCTAGCTCATGCTAACCATGTTTTTGCATTCTTGTGCACATTGGCGACACATATCTGCACATTGCTTACAATGTGTATCCTGGAACATACCACATTCTGTGGCACAAGCTTCGCAAATTTCTGCACAAACTCCACAAATTTGCTTTGCATGCATACTACCTCTTGACATAAATTGAGACGCTACTGAACAAATGTCTGCACAATCACGTAGTGTTTGGATACACTTCATCCGTGCTTGTACATCGGGCTCTTTTAAACATGAGGTAAAACATTCTTCACAAACTTGCATACACCGATTACAGAAATCAATACACTTTTGCATCTTTGATACATCCGTTTCAATGACTGCGGGCAATAATATCACCTCCTTGTCGATAATATTAGCTTTTACACCAAATAAAAAGATATACTTTCTCTACTAAACTTCATTGCTTGACATCCCCCATACTTGCCAGCATAATGGTACTATAGGAGGTGGTTCTGTGGCGAAGTACCGTCATTTTAAACGTTACCGTGAAATTGCCAACAGTGTTGTCCGCCATGGCTTTGGACTTCTGTTGACGCAACTTGGACTCGCACATTTTCTTCCTTCTGTGCGCCGAGCCCATGAATCTGATCCGACGATTTCGCAGTATTCAAGGGCTCGACGCTTGCGCTTGCTCTTGCAAGAGCTAGGACCCACCTTTATAAAATTTGGACAACTTCTCTCCACTCGACCTGACCTACTACCCCGCGACATTCTTGTTGAACTATCCTATCTTCAAGATAATGTCCCCTCATTTCCCTACGACGAAGTCTCTACCATTGTGACACAAGAACTGGGTCAAACTATGGAAGAAGCGTTTGCGGAGTTTGAAAAAGAGCCACTTGCAGCCGCCTCCATTGGCCAGGTTCATCGGGCTCAATTACATAGTGGTGCTCATGTTGTGGTTAAAGTACGTCGTCCCCATATTATTCAACAAATGGAAATGGATTTAGATATTCTTTTCAATATCGCCAAGTTAGCAGAAAAACGTACGTCTTGGGGTCAAATGTATCATTTGGGAGACATTGCTCTGGAACTACAGCGGTCCGTCGCTGATGAACTAGATTATCTCGTAGAAGCGGAAAATGCTGATCAAATGCGGACTAATTTTAAAAATAATAATGACGTTATTATCCCTAAAATCCATTGGGCGCAAACGACGTCAGCCGTACTAACCATGGAACGAGTTGAGGGAGAGAAACTTATCTCTCCCGATGATCTCCGCGAAGCGGGGCATGATCCCTCAAAAATTGTTGATCGTTTAGTAGACCTTATGTATACCCAAATCTTTGACCATGGTTTATTTCATGCGGATCCCCACCCCGGCAACCTAGCAGTTGCTGCAGACGGTCGCATTATTTTTATGGACTTTGGCATTGTCGGCCGCCTTAAAGGAGAGCGAAAACGTCAGTTTGTATTGTTTTTACTCGGCATCGTTACCCAAAACCCTAGGCAGCTTGTCCGCTCCCTCCAAGATATGGGTGTACTTTCACACCGTGTGGACCGAAAAGCACTGCGACGAGATGCAGAACGGTTGTTGGAAAAATATCTAGATTCATCCCTTCGTAAAATCAACCTCGGCAAAGCTGTCGCCGAAATTTTTTCCTTAACTTATCAGTATCATATACGGATTCCTGCCGAGTTTACCCTCCTGGGGAAAACTATCATGACGCTTGAGGGCGTTATTGAAGATCTTGATGCCGATTTGAAATTAATTGAGCTCTTGCGTCCTTATGCCGGTCGACTGGCACGTGATCGCTTTTCCTATAGTTCCTTAAAAAACACCGCTACAGAACATTTCTTTGAAACATCGGATTTTTTAATTTCCCTGCCACGCCGCCTCAATGATCTTTTAGATCGACTAGATACGGAAGGATTGCCCTTTCAAATCAATTTCTCAGACTTGGACAAAACCTTTCTTCACTTGGATCGTTTAGCCAATCGCCTGACCTTTAGTATCGTTTTGCTTTCCTTTAGTATTGTAATGGCGGCATTAATTGTTGGTGCCGGCTTGGTGGCCTCCATCCCTGGCGAGGTTGGCTTGCTCTGGCGCCTACCTATTATCGAAATTGGCTTTGTCATTGCCATTGGTATGGCCGCTTGGTTGCTTGTGGCCATCTATCGCAGCGGCAAGCTTTAACACTTTACATACGCAATACGCAAAGGCCCG
>JANKMV010000384.1 GCA_024650095.1 Bacillota bacterium
AGCAAACGACCAGCGCCAGTAAAGGAAGCTTCCTCCTCCACAGTTGCCGTTTGCGGATCATTCAACGCTGCGGATACAGTAATTGTTTGCGCTTGCTGTACTGTCATTATGGCTTCAAGTTTCATTGCCTTTAGCTCGGTTTCTTTACTGGAAATCAGGGCAAATTGTTGCTCTAGCCACTCTACGTCTGTAGCGCTCACCACCGGTAATTCCGCCAACCTTCGTTGTATTTCCTCGAGTTCCTCCATTAGTGGGTTAGCCACTAGATAGCATTCTCGTAGTTTTTTATTTGCCACCGCTGCTCGGGCCAGCTCTAGCTCCGCCGTTAAATTCTTCTGGCGCGTTTGCTCCGTAAGTATACGTTTTTCCAAGTTTTGATTACGTTCCGCTTCTTTGGGCCAATCACGGTTAACAATCTTTAGCTGTTCTTGCTGCAGACGTAATTTCTCTACAAAGGGCTCTAACTGCGCCCGCTTATAGATATCACTTTCCAGAGCTTCCAACGCTATCTTTTGCGGCTGCATGATCGCTTTTTCTGCCACCACCGATTCTAATGTCGCAAGGGCGGCATCCACTCTTGCTTCGGCCTCCTGGGTAGTACGCAACTCCCTCTTCAAGCGCTCCTTAGCATAAAAAGCAGCGAGTAGACGACCAACTTTATTTACATAGGGTCGATCGACGCCACGATTATTTTTTGGCGCGGCTCGTTCACTATCCCAATTATCTAGAATAGCCTTTTTAGTACTGGCAAGTTCCAGTGCTAATTCATCAATTGAAACGCCACCTGCTTGCATGAGCGCCGCTCGCAAAACATCCCCCAGTGTAGCGGCAGCTTCTGTATTGTGGCGAAGCATTTCCACCGTTTGGATCATTTCCTCCTGACGGGCAAAGAGTACACCTTCATAGGTACCTCGACCATGTCCCAATATTTCATCTAGTTTGGCTTGTACCGTCGCTTCGTTGGTGATGACGGCACCGCTTCCCACGTCCAGTCGGCAAACTCGCGTCGCACCCCAGGAACGTGTCAGGGAATATTTTTCCCTTGCTTCACTTTGAAAATCCACTGTCACCTGCATGGTATCGCCACCATCGTAGGGTAAAAAGCGTACTAAATAATCCTTCCATAACTGCGAGTTGCGGCGTATATCCGTTGGTATAAAAAGGGCGGCATAGAGAGCGTTCACCATGGTGCTCTTACCCGCTTCATTGGCACCTAATACTACATTGAGTCCTGGAGCAAAACTAACTTCACGTCCATGCACACCGCCAAAGGGTGCTAACGTTACTTTGTTAATGATCATTTCTTCACCTTCTTTACCAACTCATACGCCAGTTGTAAAGCATCGTGGTCGCCATCTTCGGCTAGGGATGTAAGGAACAAGTAGGGGAAAGACCCTTGCGGAAACTCTGCGGCAATACTGGCTGAAGACACCTCCATAGTTAGTAAGCTATCATCATACTCAAGATATGCCACCTGCTCCGCCCACTGACGTAAGCTAGCATCACGTTGTTGATATTGCTCCTGCGGCAAGCGTCCACTCACTTGCAGCTTTACCAATAATGTCTCCGCTGCTATCTCCTCTAGCTGCTTTTCTACCGTAGCTAGATCGCGGATTTCAAGTGTATGCTCTGCAAAACGAAAACGGCCTGTTTGCAAAGACCGATTTACGACGCGCTCGCCATCCAATGTGGTTAGCCATGCATATCCCTGGTGGCTACAATCAAACCCATCTGCTTCCGGGGTACCGCAATAGGCAAAACCGCTATTCTCCACCATGTCCAAGTCCGGATAGCGGACATGCGTATGCCCAAGGAACCAGTGTTGTAAACCTGTCTCTGCCAATTCATCTCGCTCCATGGGAAAGTATAGACCATCAAGATCTGGCGATATCCCTCGTATTGTCCCATGAGCTACGCCTAATTGCCATTGCCCCGCAGGCTTCTCTTCTAGCTGAGTAAGCCAAGCTAGCCGATTTTCAGTGCTATGTTTACGGTCACAAGGAGCGGGATACAATACGGCATCAAGCCCATATTCACAAAGGGGGTATGGCCTCTGCTCTGATAACACCACAATTTGTTCGGAAGCATTTTCCCTAAATGTTTTCCAAAGGGTGGCCATCTCGTTATAGTAATCATGGTTCCCCGGCAAAACAGCCACACATGCGCCTTCAAATACCTCTAGAGCCCGCACGGCCTGCAACACCGTTTCTTTGCGCACATTATGACTATGAAACAAGTCTCCGGCAATGACAATGAGTTGACATCCTTCACTGTTTGCCGTCTCCACCATTTTTGCCAATACGGCAATGCGTGCGTCCATTAGTTGTTGGCGTAATTCTTCCGGATAGTTCCGCGTTTTATGCAACATGCCTAGATGTAAATCTCCTGTATGAAGCACCTTCAACACGACTCCACCTCCAATAATAAACCTATCCTATCACTGACTATCA
>JANKMV010000385.1 GCA_024650095.1 Bacillota bacterium
CTTTTTTCTTGTCTTCGGTGCAAAGCTGTTAGATGAACTCTTTGTACGTCATATTCTGCTTGTAATGGCTACCGCTGCGATTTTGGGTGGTTCTATGTTTGCCTTTGTGCAGTTGAATCTAAAACGGCGCTTGGCCTATTCCAGTGTGGCCCAAATCGGCTATATCTTCCTCGGGATTGGCTTAGATTCCCGTATCGGACTCGCTGCGGCAATCTTGCATATTTTTAATCACGCAGTGATGAAAACGTGCCTTTTCTTGGCCGCAGGCGCTATTCTTCGCCAAACCGGAGAAAAACAGGTCAATCGCCTTGCAGGCATTGGTTATAAAATGCCACTCACCATGGGCGCCTTTACCATCGCTGCCTTTTCCATGGTGGGATTACCCCTCTTTAACGGCTTTATTTCTAAATGGTATTTGGCGCTAGCTAGTTTGGAAACAGGAATGCCCATCTTTATCGGTTTATTAGTTTTAAGTGGTTTATTAAATGCCACATATTTTTTACCTGTGGTTTGGCAAGCATTTTTTGTGGTGGATGAGCGTGAGGCAAAAACATTTAGTCTTGATAAAATCCCTTACCCCATGTCCATCACCCTTGTCGTTTTGGCTGCCACCATTATTTACTTTGGCGTTAACCCGTCTTATCCCCTTGAATTGGCGACTAAGGCAGCAAATACTTTTCTGCCGTAAAGGAGGTAGTGTACGATGCGGCAAATTGAGCCGATTAATGATAGCGTGGGATTTTGGCTTGTGAGCATGATTCTTTTATCATTTTGGTTTCTCATGTCCCCCACTTTTGATGTGTTCAATGTAACGGTGGGTGTAGCCTGTGCAGTGGGGATTACGTATTATTGGCGTACCGATTTATTCCGTTTGGGATACCCTGTCCGCTTTACACTAAGGCAGTTGATATTGTTAATCGTATATTTGTTTCATCTAGTGTATAACGTTGTTACGGCTAACATTGCGCTCGCTAAAATTGTCTTGCGGCGCCGTATGCCCATTTCCCCCGGTTTTATTTTGGTAAGAACTAAACTAACCCAGGGTCTGACAAGGGTTCTTTACGCAAACTCCATTACTCTGACGCCGGGAACCATCACCATCAATATGGATCAAGACAGATTGCTTGTCCATGCCATTACGGAAGATGCAGCTCGTGACGTTGCTCAGTGGTATATGCAAGAAAAATTGGCAGAGATAGAGGTGAGCGGGAGTGATCGTTGACTTTAGTATGCGTGCTGTAATTATAGGAATCGTTATTATTGTGTTCCTCTCCCTGTATCGAATTGTCTTGGGTCCACATGCTACGGATCGAGTTGTGGGAACCAATGTGGTGATGACGAATATCGTTTTAGCCATCATCCTGTTGGCTCATATCATCGGTGATTACACGTACTTGGATGTTGCTTTCGTCTACGTGTTAAGTTCTTTTGTTGGCACCATTTGCGTCATGAAGGGTTTAGGAAAGGGGAAGTTGTCATGACCTTCCTTTTTGATTTGATTATTAGCTTCCTGCTGTGGGCAGGGTTGTTTTTCCTCTTTGTGGGAACTATTGGTCTAATTCGCCTTCCTGATCTATATACAAGAATGCATGCTACGTCCAAATGCGATACCCTTGGTACAGGGTTAATCTTGCTGGCTGTGATTCTGCAGGTTCCAGGCTATAATGAGATTATAAAGCTGGTTTTATTGGGGGTATTTATTTGGACCATTAATCCGGTTGTAGCCCATATCATGGGGCACACAGCGTATTTACGGGGAGAGCACCACACACCCAGCACCTTCTTTAAAGACTGCTACGACACACCGTATCCTGGCAAAGAAATGTCGGGAAAGGAGGATGTTCATGCCTGATTGGTTAGTTTTTATCCTTTTAACATTCCTAATGGTAGCGGCATTAAGTGTTATTTTTAGCCGCAGCTTGTTGTACTCGGTAATTATCTTTGGTGGCTTTTCATTAGTAATGGCGCTTTTATGGCAGCATTTTAATGCTCCGGATATTGCCATTACTGAAGCCGCGGTCGGTGTTGGTTCTACGGTTTTGATGGTGGCTGTTGTCACCCGTGTCAGTAAAGGAGGTATGCCAGAGTGAGAGGCTTGTATAATCTGGTCATTGTCCTTTTGCTCCTCATCGTGGGGTATATGATGACAATGACCATCAGTGAGTTACCTACTTATGGCGTTGCCAGTGCACCGGCCAACAATTATGTAACAGAGCGTTACCTCGAAAAAGGGGTTGAAGATACGGGTGGCCACAACCTTGTATCCAATATTGTTGTGGCTTATCGTGGATACGATACGCTCTTTGAAATTACGGTGCTATTTTCAGCTGTCATTGCCATCTTTCTCACACTAAAAAGCGGAGCCCCTGTTTCTCATGCACATCATGATTCTCAACAGGGCCACTCGTCACAAGCAATAGCAATTCATAAAG
>JANKMV010000386.1 GCA_024650095.1 Bacillota bacterium
ACACTTCTACCATCTCGCAACTTGGAGACCAGCACATAGTCCCCTTTTATCGGTTTTAGTTCCAAAATCTCGTCATACTCCATTCCGTCTAGTGCTCCAACCTGAATTACTTCTACGTCATCACCTAAAAATGGCACCATTTCTGGGATAACATCATCCCGGGGTGACTGACCAACCGTAATGGCGCCAATTTTTCGTTTCATCGACTCAACCCTTTTTTCCCAAGGTTTGAAATTGCTGCATGCCACCGTACAACCTCGTAAGAAGTTCGAACTCATCTTGGTCATAGAAACTACAATTGCCTCTTCCAAATTCTTTTGCTACCTCTAGGGTATATCTTGCTGCTTGCTCCAAGTCATAGGGTTGGCTTGCCCCTGTAGCACAACCCGGTACAGCTACCTCTGCAGTGATAGCTACTCCCACTACCGGTGCAGCAGTTGCTGTTGCCGGTTGCAGGATACTATTAAGATGGTGAACACCATTTCCATATGGCGTGATATCCTGGGTGCTAAGTGGAAAAACAACAGGCAATTTCCCCGTAGTATTTTGCATAACGTCTAATAGTTGATCACTTACTTTTAAAATATAACCTTCCTTTACAGTAGCAGAAATAGCAAATCCTCTATGATTAATGACTCGGTTACCTTTGGTCGTATCTACAGATAATATGGCATCGAGTTCTCCACTAACTTCTTCTCGATTAACCGTGGCCATATCTACCGGAGAACCCATAAAAGGTACTGGCTTATGCGGTTGCGTCGGCGCATCCGGACAAATATGCGTAGATAAAATAACATCTCCGTCCAGAAAATCGCCCTTGATTTGCATATCTAACAGTTTTGCCGCTGCCGCCATGGCAACAACTGCTCCGTCGGCATCCGACACCATACCAATCATTTCTGGCCGTGCACCAATACCACCCAATCGTCCAAGAATACCCAAGGTTGGGGCTTCCATTCCCTTGGCTTTCCCTTTGCTTCCGGGAATGACAACCCGAATAAAATCCGTGCTACCCTTATCTCCAGTTATGGTCTTAACTTCTACATCCTTCGCTCCGTACGATTCTAAATAGGCTTTCATTTGTTCCCCATTGGCGGTTGCAGAATCGATTATCTCACATACTTCCATAATTTGCTTAATTAACATTCTATTTCCTCCCTATACTAATATTATATGGCGTTATTCCACGCCCAAAAGATCACACAAAGATAGCAAATAGATTTTATTGGCATTTAAAACATCTTCAATATCTACGTTTTCATTGTAAGAATGAATACCCTCTGTGTTGGAAGGTCCGTATTGAATCGTAGGAATCCCTTGTTCTCTATAATATCTTGCATCGCTAGATGCCCACTGGTACGCTGGGAGCACTTCAATATTCCATATCAGTTCCGCATTCTTTTTGATTGCCTGCACAATTGGCGCTTCCATTGGGGTACTATTGCCGAAGTTTAACCAAGTTACTTCGTACTCTACTCCCTCTACGCCGCTTTCATCAATGATTGATTGAATCTTCGCATTCAACTCTTCTTCTTTGACGCCGATCGGTAAACGAATATCTACATTTGCCTCACAGTAATCGGGTACCATATTTAGCTTCGTTCCACCTCTAATAACACCAACGCTGGCCGTTACGTGATCAATAACATTTTCAATACCAGGCATATCCAACATATTTGCCGCAATGAATTTGGAGTTTTCCAAAGCTTTTGCCTGATCTGGTCTGTATGTACCCTTGATTTGATGCAGTTTCTCTACATTTTGCAGGACCTTGAAAAGCTTTAGTATGGCATTATCCCCTTTATAGTTACCCAAACTTCCATGAGCTGGTGTCCCATAGGCTTTCAAAATCAGTTCGTTTGATCCTTTTTGTCCGATTTCAATGGTATAGTTGGACGTGGGCTCGGCGACAATGCAAGCGTCTGCATCCTTCGCATATCCTTTATCACATAACCATTTGGTTCCATATTGACCACCCGATTCTTCATCGGACACAATATGCAAGCGAATATTTCCCTTAATATCCGCCCCTGATTCTACGATTAGCTTCATAGCAAAGAGCAACCCTGCTACCCCAGCTTTCATATCGGATGTACCTCTTCCAAGTATTAGCTTATCCGTCACTTCGCCTCCAAAGGGATTAAAATTCCATTTATCTGGATCCCCTGCAGGTACCACATCGACATGTCCATTTAAAATAATGCTCGGTCCTTCCTCGTTTCCAATCTTCGCCAATAAACAAGGAAAATCATCATTCGTCTTTACTTCTTCTGCCTGAATACCCGATTTCTTTAAATACGCTTTAACGTAATCGATGACCTTCCTCTGACTGCCTGTGGGATTTTCGCTATTAATCTGAATCAGTTCGGAAGTAAGAACAATTAATTCCTTTTCTCTATCTTTGGCCATTTTCAATAGTTCTTGTCT
>JANKMV010000387.1 GCA_024650095.1 Bacillota bacterium
TATAGGCCAACACGCGCTTGGCGTGTTTTTGCGCCAGTGCACTATAATGATATTGACGCTGTGCGTGCATTGTTTGCTCAATGTGGTGAAGAAATCGCCGCGGTTATTGTGGAACCCGTTGCTGGGAATATGGGGTTAGTGGTACCGCAGCCCGGTTTTCTAGCAGGACTGCGTGAAATTACCCAGCAATACGATGCCCTCTTGATCTTTGATGAAGTTATGACAGGGTTTCGAGTGGCGTATGGCGGTGCACAAGCGCTTTATAATGTTATGCCAGATCTAACCACACTGGGTAAAATTATCGGTGGCGGCCTGCCCGTGGGTGCGTACGGTGGGCGACGTGAGATTATGGAGATGGTGGCACCGATGGGACCCATTTATCAAGCCGGCACATTATCCGGCAATCCCTTGGCCATGAGTGCAGGTCGCGAAATGCTATTGGCACTCCAAGAGGTAGGTGTCTATCAAGAGCTAGAAAGAAAGGCCGCCAAACTATCTGCGGGCCTTGAAGCTCTGGCGCACAAACATGGAGTTGCAACAAACTTCCAACGTGTGGGGTCCATGAGCTGCGTCTACTTTACAGCGCAAGATGTGTATAACTTCCCCACAGCACTAACAGCCAACACTGCGCGTTTCCAAATGTACTTTAAGACGCTCTTAGAGAATGGGATCTACATTGCACCATCCCAGTTTGAAGCCGGCTTCATGTCACTGGCCCATAGTGATGAAGATATAGATAAAACGTTGCTAGCGGCCGATTTCGCTTTTGCCGCCGCCGCCAAAATCCGTTAATTCATTTGTTATCATTGACACACTTTAGTGGCTGTGATACGATTCCTATAACTGAATACTGCTGTTTACAGGTGTGTAAGGTAACTTACATGAAAAAGGGAAGTGGGTGAAAATCCCACGCGGTCCCGCCGCTGTAAAAGAGAAGTCCTATTGTATGCCACTGGGAAACTGGGAAGGGCAATAGGGTGATGATTCTTGAGCCAGAAGACCTACCTGTAAAGTTGCACCGGAACTCTACGGGAGATAGGGGGTGTGGTTCGCTTAGACTTGATGAACCTCTTAACCTATTTGTGTTAGGAGGTTTTTTTGTACGTATCCAAATAGAAGGGCTGTGTGATGATGAGAAGTAAAAAAAATATACTAGTGTTGATGCTCGTTTTCGTTTTTTTGCCCAGGCCTGTCTTTGCGATGCACATTATGGAGGGTTTTCTGCCACTGGGATGGAGCGTATTTTGGAGTCTTGTATCCTTGCCATTTATAGTTCTTGGACTCAGATCTATCAATAAAACAGTACATCAAAACCCCAGGCTAAAAATGCTATTAGGGTTAGCTGGTGCCTTTGCATTTGTACTCTCAGCCTTAAAACTACCCTCGGTTACCGGGAGTAGCTCTCACCCTACAGGTGTTGGCTTAGGCACCATCTTGTTTGGACCCTTGGCCATGAGCGTACTGGGTTTTATTGTTCTTATTTTTCAGGCCGTATTATTGGCACATGGGGGTATCACAACGTTAGGTGCTAACACCTTTTCCATGGCCATTGCTGGTCCTCTAGTGGCCTTTACCATCTATAGAGCGGTGCAAAAATGTGGTGGGAAACCTTCGCTGGCGGTTTTTCTTGCAGCTTTTTTCGGTAATTTTTTTACCTATGTCGTAACATCTTTGCAGCTTGCATTAGCATTTCCTGCTGAAATAGGCGGTTTTGTTGCTTCTCTTACTAAATTTTTAAGTATTTTTGCTGTAACACAAGTGCCTTTGGCCATAAGTGAAGGCCTCTTGACGGTGGTAATTTTCAACGTTTTAACTATTTATAGTAAAGATGAACTCAGAGATCTCTCTGTTATGTTTGAGGAGGGTGCAAAATGAGATCGTTTAATGAAAACACGGAAAATAAAAGATGTATAATCAACATTTTATTCATTGTTTTAGTCGTCCTCATTTCAGTATTCCCTCTAGTTTTTATGAAGGATGCAGATTTTGAAGGCGCAGACGGACAAGCAGAAGGAGTCATCGTTGAAATTAACGAGAACTATGAACCGTGGTTTTTGCCCCTCTACGAACCCGCAAGCGGAGAAATTGAAAGTTTGCTTTTTGTGCTGCAGGCAGCTTTGGGTGCAGGATTCATTGGGTATTATTTGGGTATGGCCAAGGAAAGAAAGCATCGAGATTATAGCGTTAGACAAACTGATTCCCCCTGTTAAAACCACAGTAATACGTAGGGGTAACTCCCGAGCGTGAAGGGAAAATACTTTTGCAAGGGAGTGTTACAACGTGCTATCAATAGATAAATACGCTTATTGCAGTCGCTTAACGTTTGTAAATGCTTTTGAAAAAGTAGCGTTTGCGGTGATTACAATGTCGATTTGCTTAGTGGCGAATCAATTGCTGTCATCCTTCCTTATTTTGATAATCATGAT
>JANKMV010000388.1 GCA_024650095.1 Bacillota bacterium
AAGTTCCATCTTACTATCCCTTCCTATCTTACGCTATCTATAATGGGTTCTTATGCGGATGTGCACTGCGCGCCATACTATGTAGGAATAATCCACGTATGTGAGTACGCTAGCTTATTAGCTTCTAATACCAGAGGGTAACTGCTGCAAAAGCGCAGCCAATGGACTCTACGGTATGTTCAGTAGCACGGATTTCTGTTTTTACCAAGGGCAGACCACGGCGAGCAAAAGCATCTTGGAGCATGGCCTCGATTTTTTGTTCAGCTTCTTCCTTGCTGCAAGTACCAGAGTATTCCATAATTACGCCGAAGGTATCTGCTGAGAAACCTATGCCCACGGCGGCGGCAATGTGAGTACCAGGTTCGTCACAAACGATGGCTCCGTATGCTGTGGGCACGAGAGAACCAGGAGGTAAGATTAAATCCTGATCTTGCTCCGCTGAAGGGGGTAAAATACTAGAAATACGAACCAAATTTACATTGCCAATTCCTGCTTGTAATAGTGCATTATCAAACGCGGTCAATTTATGATTCCCTTCAGCTGAGGCAGCGACTATTTTAAACTTCTTTGGTGTGGGTAACATAAAGGTAGCCTCCTTTTATAAATATATTCATTCTATTGTGTACCCTCAATGGCTTGTCCATGTGCTATTTTCGGACATATCGAAAGCATTATACCACATATTCCACGGGATGCAAAATAATTCCTCAACAGATGTTGCTAAATCATGATATAATTTAATTGTATGATAATTTTTCGACAAAGTAGGTGACAGTATGCGCCGTATTACTCGATTTGCACTTATAACCACTCTTATTTTATTTTTTCTCGGTCTAGGTACAGTGGGATTCTTGGCTGCAACTGTGGCCGGCATGGGTGAAATACCCGATGTGGAAACTCCGCTCACCAGTACATTCTATGATCACAAAGGCGATGTTTTAGCCACTCGCTTTGAACAAAACCGTTTCGAAGTGGCGCTAGAACAAATACCCACTCATCTCTCTGAAGCTTTCATTGCCATAGAAGATCATCGTTTTTATGAGCATTTTGGCCTTGATCTACAGGGGTTGGCACGAGCCGTATATCGTAACGTGCGTGAACGCCGCATTGTTGAAGGTGGTAGTACCATTACACAGCAGTTAGCAAAAAATCTTTTTCTTACCAATGAGCAAACACTCTCGCGCAAGCTACAAGAAATGCTGTTAACGCTTCAGCTAGAGCGTAAGTATTCCAAAGATGAAATCCTTGAAAAGTATTTAAACACCATTTATTTCGGCCATGGTGCCTATGGTGTTGAAGCTGCGGCACGTACCTACTTTAATAAGTCGGTCAAGGATTTAACAGTAGGCGAAGCAACTTTAATGGCCGGCATCACCCGTGGTCCTGGCTACTACTCCCCTTATATTAGTGACGAGACAAAGGCTGCCGCGTTCAAACGACAGGAGACCATTCTCTCACGTATGGTGGCAGAAGGGTACATTGATGAAGATGAGAAAACGAAGGCCCAGGCGCAAGAACTTGTCTTTGAAGGCCGTGATCAGCTACAAGCAGCCAAGCAGTTTGGTGCCTACTATATTGATTATCTCATAAATAACGAGATTATGGAAAAAATTACAGCCTATACCGATGATCCACAGATTATTTATCGCGGCGGGTTACGAATTTACACCACCTTGGATAAGGAAATGCAGCAAGCTGCAGAAGATGTTTTCGCTAATCCTGGCTTTTTGCCTGAAACAGTAAAAAATGATGCTGGCGAGGATATTCCCCTGCAAGCGGCTCTAGTTGCACTCGATCCTTTAGATGGCTCTGTACGAGCACTGGTGGGAGGCCGAGATTTTAAAGAGAGCCAGTTTAATCGAGCAATTAATAAACGCTCTCCCGGCTCATCCTTTAAACCCTTTACCTACGCCGCTGCCTTGACAAGCGGAGGCTATACCACGGCAACCCTTCGAGAAAGTGCACCCGTCAGTTATGATATTCCCGGTAGTTCCACCCCCTATCAACCGACAGAGTACGGTGAACGCTACTATGGCTCGCTGCGCCTTCGGGAAGCCATTGCCCGCTCTAGTAATATTGTGGCTGTAAAAGTTAACAATGAACTGGGTCCTATGCAAACGATGGAAATGGCGCAGGCATTGGGGATTGAAAGTAAATTAGATCCCGTCCTATCGCTACCCCTGGGCGCTTCCGTAGTGACACCGTTGGAAATGGCCACCGCCTACGCTCCCTTTGCTAACCAAGGCGTAAAAGTTGAACCCCGGTTTATTACAAGAATTACGGACAGCGATGGTCGTATTCTCTATGAATCCAATTCACCACGGCAAACGGCTGTACTTGATGCCCGTATCGCGTATTTACTCACGGATATGATGAAAAATGTCCTGCAGCCCGGAGGGACAGCCTCTTCAC
>JANKMV010000389.1:0-1916 GCA_024650095.1 Bacillota bacterium
TGGATGCATCAACACCACGTGTAAATGGGTATTCTCCGGGAAAGCCTAAATCTTGTTCATAAGATAGATCACTGATTTCAACGGGCGTATATACAGGTTCTATGGTAATATGAGAGCTGGATTTTACCAACTTTTGTTCGTTGTTGGCGTAATGTGTCGCTACTTTTTTTTGCCAATCTGCTTTTTTAATGCGCAGTGTTTTGATTGTTTCTCGTTCGAACAAGGCTTCTCACAACCTTCCCAATTTGAAGCTAGTGCAACAATTACTAGATGCTAGATTTATACTTTTTAAGTTTATTGTAAAGTGTAGCTAGAGAAATATTTAGTGCCTGCGCTGCTTTTTTCTTGCCCTCTAGAGTCTCGCCAAAACGTGCAAGCGCGGCTTTAAGCATGATTTGCTCCATCTTATCTAGTGGCATAATTTTCGTAATGCTGTTCATGGTTTCTTCGTTAAACTGACTTATATACGGCGAAAGATGCTGGCGCTTGAGGGTATTGCCTTCCACCATCGCCATCGCACGCTCTATGACATTTTCTAACTCACTGACATTGCCCGGCCAATCATAGTTAGCTAATAATTGTTTAACCTCAGGAGCTATGCATTTCACTTGTTTGCTGAACTTTCTATTAAAAATAGTAACAAAATGCTCTGTTAAGATGGCAATATCTTCTTGTCGCTGTCGTAATGGCGGCAAATTTAATTCAAAAACATTAAGCAGATAATAGAGCTCCTCACTGAAGCGACCTTCTTGGACGAGAACTTTCAAATTTTTTTTAGTCGAGGTGATGACGCGAACATCGGCACGTCTAACTTCATTACTCCCTAGAGGCTGGAATTCACCATCGCGGAGGAGTTGAATTAGCTTACTCTGTAAATACAGATTAAACTCGGACACATTCTCAATATATATGGTACCGCCTTTGACCATTTCGACCTTTCCCAATACAGTTTTCACAGCACCAGCAAAGGCTCCGTTTTCATGACCAAAAAGCTCACTTGTCAACAGTTCCTCTGGTATAGAGGTACTAACAACTTTAATAAAAGGCTTATTTCGTCGACTACTAGCACGATGGATCGCCTGCGCAAAGATGTCCTTGCGGGTTCCACCTTCTCCGGTGATCAATATAGGCAAGTCATTTTTAGCTGCTCTTTTTGCCATCTCCACCATGGAGTGAAATAACTTACTGTTACCGATCAGATCATTAAACGTAAATTTTGCTCCCGTCATTTGATCAATTCTGGCGTAGAGGTTTTCAATAATCGTCGTACTTTTATTCAGATCCTCCATTAACTGGAGTATGTCCGTAATAGGTTGACAAATAACCACAGCACCATCTACTTCACCATCAACAATAATAGGAGCCGCATTGGCCATTACATCTACATTCTCTATTTTTGTACGGAATCCTGAAAGTGCTCTATGTTTTATTAACGTCTGTGCCAACGCACCATGTGGATTGACTTCAAAAATATTATTACCCACTTGCTGACTACCTTTGACACCCGTCATGCGTTCAAAAGCAGGATTAATATACTTTAATATGCCTGCACGGTCTGCAATGGCCACACCTTCCTGTACAGAATTTAAAATAACCCACAGCTCACTTTGGAGTTTCTTCTCATCAATTTTAGATTTAATAATCGCCTTCAACAAAGAGCCCTCGCTTACTTGTAACAACTGGGTTTGCTTATTTTTATGTTCCTGAATTTGTGTTAAAATTGCTGGGCTCTCTGTCATATCCATAATGACATTAATGGCTGGGTCAGCGACAAGGGCAGTAATATTATTGGTGACATAAACTTGATCTCGACGTGCAAGAAGCATGCCTGGAGAATTTAAATTCCTATCGGCTACCCCCACTATTTCTACGTTTTCAATTTCACGTAATACTCTATACACTGAAGGTCCGTCTTT
>JANKMV010000389.1:1926-2411 GCA_024650095.1 Bacillota bacterium
GTCCATGCCAATCAGGACAACTTTAATTAATTCCAAGGACATCATCTCCAATTAAATGTTGATACTAACAAACCATTACGCAATTTACAATATTTCGTATGCACAAGCAAAAAACCTGCTAATGGCTAAAGTTTTCTTTCCATGGTCTCCGTGTAAAAACTGTGTTATAATGTTGGCATCAACGGCATGAGAGCTATACACACGTATTTTTGTAGGAAAGATAAGATAATGGCCTGCAAAATAAAAGAAGTATTAATCATCAGCGGAGGAAAATATGCAAGTATATGCATTGATTGGCCCCAGTGGTACTGGAAAATCTCACCGTGCTTCATATTTGGCGTTTAAATATGAGATACCGCTCATAGTGGACGACGGTCTGCTCATCGCTGGCGCATCTGTGCTAGCGGGTAAATCGGCCAAACGTGAAGCTACTCGTTTTGCTGCGGTGAAGCGCGCTATCTTTCATGATGATAAACACGCCAATG
>JANKMV010000038.1 GCA_024650095.1 Bacillota bacterium
CAGGAGGGTCAGGAGGGTCAGGAGGGTCAGGAGGGTCAGGAGGGTCAGGAGGGTCCTCTACAAGAGCGCCACTGTATGCAAAATCTACGGAATCAGAATACATAAGGGCGTCATCTCCCGCACTAATAATAGCTTGGTCGGGATTAATCTTTAGATTCGGCAATAAAACTTCAGTCGCCAAGGTATAGTCTATGCCAGTTAGACTCACTGTTAGTGATTCACTGGTGCCACTATAGTCTGCAGCTGATATCAATTCGCCAATTACAAAACGGTCAAAACTAGTACCATTTCCCTGTTCATGGTACAGTCTACCGTCATGAATATAAAAATAATTAAAGTTGTAATCCCAATCATTTGGTAAACTTGCCGGACTTGTTGGCTTGTCCACGATGGATAATTTTGTGGCAAAACGGACTTGGTCTACAAGATAATCGGAAGCTAAACGAATATCACTTTGCTCGCTAAATTTACTGTACCCTTGAGAGTACGTATTGTTACCAAAACCAAAAACCATAAATGCCGCCCCTAGCACCATGCTTAAAATAGCCAACGTTATCATCAGTTCTATTAATGTAATGCCATTATTATCTCTCATTTTAATCGTCATACAGACACCTTCTTTACGGAATAATCGTAGATAGGGTAACATGCTTTTGTCCACCGTTATAGAAGACAACAACTGTGACCTTGTTATTGAGGCGGCCCGCAACATTTACCGTACTGAAACCGTACTGCGCCGAGTTACCCGAAAAAAGATGTAGATCTGAATAATCTACTACACTGGCACTGGCAGCGGCACCATTATTATATATTGTATCGATTATTTCCTGTGCATGCTTCATGGCACTTGTTTTGTTGCCCATGGACACAATCTGAATATACCCACTGGAAAAGGCATTAATAAAAGACACAGTGATAATCGCCAGGATGACCATAGCAACCAATACTTCAACTAAAGTAAACCCTTTATTGTTTATTTTTAAATTAATTTTCATTACATCAGTCCTTACTTAAATAGCGTACGTACTAATTCCCTTCACTCCAAAACAGTGGTTGGTACTGCGTTTCAAAAGCTTCTGTAGATGAATCACCGATATAGGTGATCGTAACTTTTCCACCGTTAAAGTGAAGTTCCTTTGCTGTAATGGAGCCACTAACATAGATATTACCATTACCGCCCCCATTTAATCTAACACGTGCATTTGGTGCATATATGAAACCAACCATATCTATATCTGCGTTTCCACCTATCTCCATCTCACTTTCGCCTGTGTAATAGATGTAAACTTCTGTATTTGCATCTGCAGTAATACCGGAATTAAGTTTAAACGAATCTTCGACCAACAAGTGTATTTCTCCGGGACCTTCAAAAACTATATTTTGTCCACTTTGCTTAATAAATGGCGTTTTTATAAAAACAACGTTTTCCTCAGTATATTCATCTATGCTGATCGTTATAGCGCTCTCAATAGGTTCTATTTCCTCGGTAAATAGTTCAGTTTTAATTTCTGGGAAAATATAATTTGCATTATATAAAATTTCATGATGCGTAGGGACGAAGGTAATCGTACCAGGATTATGGCCTTCTTCTGATACAATATTCGTTGATACATTTCCTCCATATACTTTTGTCTCTGCTGGCCCCAAGTATAAATATTCGTCACCAAAAAGTGCATGCGGGAAGGCACTCTTGCCTTTTCCCACAGTTAGCGAAATTGTTTCTGTAATACCATTAACTTCCCCGGTGGACACGATCTTGAGTTCGCGTTGGTTACCATTAACGTCCTCCACCCTTACCAGAAATTCATTTCCATCGATATCACCGGTAATACTAGGTGTATTAATCAGTGTAGTAATATTAGCTGTGCTCTGGTCTACCAAAATAGCAGCAGTAACCGCCTCTATGCCCGCACGCGCAACATAATGAGCTTGCGTGCTTCTTTCTTGACGAACTGCGTGATTTGTCTCAGCCAAACTGATACTAATTAAGGCAGCACTTAATATCGTAAAGACCAACATAATGACGATCACCCATAATAATGCTGCACCATCATCTTTCTGTATTTTACTATAGTTCACGTTAATACCCCCAATATATTAAAATCTAAATATCTCGCCAATGAGAAATCATCCCGATTGTAAGTCCTTTAGAGTTTATACTTACGTCTTATAATAGTGGTTATACCAGACAAAGGCTCCTTTAGACAATTGAATGCTTGATTTTGGCATAATTCGGTTATTTTAACTGTATATTAAGAATAATTTGATTGATAATTAGATGTGTATCCGATATAATTTATGTGATGAATGGAAAGAAAATACAGTAACTGGAGGTACATGCTATGTCCCATGGAAATGAAAAAGGATTAGCTATGCCCATTGTATTAATTATAATGTTTGTGCTAACGCTCCTAGGTTCCGCGTTGTGGCAATATAGCGTTGCCGACACCATGCAGGTTTCGCGAGACGAACATAGAATGCAGGCATTATATGTTGCACGTTCTGGAGCTGATGCCATCGCCGAAAAAATTATAGACTATCCCCAGCAAATTGGTGCATTTTGGGGGCAATCTACCGATGAGCCAGTTAAGTTTGGACCAGGTGAATTTTCTTTAGAAATTACAGGTAGTGACTTTGATAGTGAGAATATTCCAGCACGGGTTGCCATTAAATCTACCGGTGAAGTGGCAGGAATATCCGAAATAGTAACCTTAAATTTAGCCCGTACGACAGGAACACAAGGCGAAGTTGTTTATGGTAATGTCATTACCCTCTCTGGTGAGGCCAATAATGATAATAATGATAACAAAGGAATCTTTGAAGGACCTGTTCATTACGGAACTGAAAATGGGTGGCAAACCAGTGATAGCTGGCTAGATGAAGACTATGGTCCTGCACTGCTTGTTCCAAGCTCCTACCCTGACGCAGTGTTTCCTGGCGATGAATTTACTCCGCTTTTCAACGGAGATGGTATTATTAAAAAAGAAACGGCTACTATTACTCAGGATAGCCAAGGTAGCTTAATCGAATTGAATAACAAACACCAAAAGGTAAATGTTCAAATGGGTTTAGATGCCAAATTCGAAAGACATGTGAAAGTGGATAGGATAAATATCAATGGTGGTAGCATTGTTTTAGAGGGTAAAGGTCATCTATATTTATATGTAGATGAAGTAGAGGCAACGGGTAACTTTATCAATACATCGGAACCTGACGCATTCATTACCATTTGTGTCAACCCGGGTGGTAGCTTTTCATTTTCGGGTGACACCACCTATAATGGCGCCATTTATGGTCCATCGGCAACCATTGATGTGGGCGGAAATACTACGTTATTTGGTTGGATTATCTCAGATAAACTGGTAGGTGGCAATTCAACCAAGATTACGTATAATGTAAACCATGGTTCAGACGGTCTCTCAATAGTAATGTATCAGCGCCGCTTATGGCAATGAGGAAGGTGATTATTTTCATGAAACAAAATCAAGGGTTTTTTCTCATTGAACTCATCGTGGCCAGCATGATTTTGCTTATTCTTGTATTGGCCTTTACATCACTTTTAACCGGTAGCTTTACTGGCATCTTTCGTGCTGGTCGTAAAAGTCAAGATTTGTACTACGCACAAGAACTAATTGATAAGGCAATATTAGATGGGACCACGAGTGAGCAAGAACTGAAGATAACAATTAATGGGACACTACATACAGTTTTGGGCGAAAAAGTCATCGTCGGAGAAGATGAAGGGCTAGATGTCACAATTACAACCTTTTTGCCAAAAAGGTAAAGGATGATTAAAATGGGTTTACCAAAGTGTGAGTATCAAGCTACTAATCGATTGATCAAAACTGAAAAAGGCCTCACTGTAGTAGAACTGGTTATCGCGTTAGCTCTACTCGGCATGGTGCTTGGACTAGGATATATGTTTTATGCTTTTGGTACAACTACCTTCGCAGCCGGTGAAACGCAATCTAACGTCCAACAAAGTGTTCGTATTGCAGCCAATATGATAAGTAATGAAGTACGCTATGCCGAAACTGCAGAGATTCTAGATTCGTTAGCAGAAGATACTTTTCCCGACGATGATTATACGTATATTTATGGAGATGGACATGCGCTCCTACTTCACCAACAAGGTGAAGTTACACCAATTCGATTCTTTGGCGGGATGGCGGATGATGGAGATGTAATAATTACATTTAAGCCTTCCTCCACCAATAGCAAGTTGCTTGATTTTAAAATTGTTGGAACTAATAAAAAGGGAACTCCTCAAGAAAAAGAGTATATCATAGACTACGAAGTACTACTGCCCAATATATCGTCCATTACGATTAATACAGACGATAATAGTGGCTCCATTATCCGCTACTCTACCCCAAAACCTCCAGAACCCACTGTACAGAATATTAGTATAGTGGAGGATGATACGAACCCCCTTATAGCTAACATTACAATTTACACAAAATATTTACTGGGGACAGTGGATGTTACTGCTACTATTTGGCAGCCCGTTGATGGTGATTTTATCAAAATTAAGGATATTTCAGGATTAAAAATCTATAATAACGAAGCCAATTTTAGTATCGACTTTGTTGATTATGGTTCATATAGAATTGAGTTTACGATCCTCGGAATAGAGAACCCACCCAGTTTAAATTATGTAATTATTGAAGAAGAAATCCCTTAATAAAATCGCATACGCTGATATCAATTTGTCAAGTTACATTTACTATTTGAAATACGACAATACGGTTAAAAAAGATACTCCTGCAGGTTTTTGCAGGAGTATCTTTTTCGGTCTTACAATTGACTAAAGTGCGTGTAGCTTGTCGGATTCAAAGCCACTGTTACAATAATTACATTTGATAGCAATGTTTGTTTTTATATTGAGCCACCCGAATAAGGGGAAGGGGATTGGCATTACTATCTTTGTAACGTTACAACCTTTGTTATTTGCTAGAATGAACATAGAATGATTGATTAGAAATTACTGTGAGTATATCGTAACTATAATCGGGAATTCTAGAATTATCTTGATAAGCGGGGTGCGTAAAGAATAATGCCAGTTGAATTTTTACATCCTCTCAAAGCGATAATTTTTATACTCTTGATGGTGGTACTTGTCCCAAAAGCAGAAATTCGTCGCCTTGCTGGATATGGGCTTCTATTTGGTAGCGTTTATGATGTTATCGGACTCACAATTGGTCATCTAACTAAGGCGTTTTCATGGATAAACTTTGGGCGCTTTGGTTATGGATATTTACCATTGGATTCACCAATATCATGGTGCGCATTCTACATTATGTACTTCTATTTAATGCCTAAACATAAGCCATTGATTTATCTATTTCCAATATCTGGGGTAGTAATGAGCATGATATACTCAAGAGTATTAGTCAATTTTGGCATGTTTGATGAGCCTGACAGTTTTTTGTTACGAGTTGCCAACTTCAGTGTATGGTTCACGTATGCAACCTGGGGCTACCTTAAGTTAAATAGATACATAGAAAGAAAGCATGCTAACTAAAAAAATTCCCATTTGATTAAGAATCCCTAGATTGGCAGTTGGGATTTTTTTGTTAGAGTTATTTAGTTAGTCTTAAATGGTTGGTGGAACGTCTGTCGTGCGTTCTAGTTATGGAGAGCAAGCTCAATCGCAATCCACGGGTACAACCCGAAACATATCAAACATAATTTTCTCAACCAAAACCTAGATTTAGATACGTCTGGGACAGTAAACGCCATTGCTCCCGGTGTGTTTGTCAGTGAAATGACCGAAGGCTTTTTCGGAGAAGTTACCGATGAAGCTGCAGGCAGAACGCCCATGGGCCGAATCGGCAAGGAAGGCGAATTAAACGGTGCGCTTATCTATTTTGCTTCCGATGCTTCAAGCTATACCACAGGTCAGACTCTCGCTGTCGATGGCGGCTGGACCGCCCTGCTATAGAAACGCCTCAAGACTAATGAATAGAACCATGGGAGTGAAAACCCATGGTTCTATTGTTTCTTTTCTCATCAACTATTGTAATGAGCCAAAATAGCGACTACCTTCGCATTATCTTATTTATTGTGAAGTTACGCTTTCTCCAGCTATTTTGCCAGAAACAATAATGTCTGAAATTGCATTACCGCCTAGACGGTTACCCGCATGGAAACCACCTGTTACTTCACCAGCAGCATAGAGCCCTTCAATAATTTCCCCGTCACTGTTTAAGACACGACGAGCTGTATCAATTACTAATCCACCCATCGTATGGTGAGTTGACGGAGCCAAATAGCGAACCGATAACATCCCTTCCTCGTTGAAGGTGCCATCCTCATTATAATTACCGATTTCTCTAGTTGCAGTAGACTTTGGAACATCGAGTTTATCGAGGGCTCCACTGCGTACGGCTTCATCATATTCAATTATCGTGTTTTTAATAGTGTCTGTATCAATCTCTAACATTTCAGCAGCTTCTTCAAGTGTACAGAAATATTCCCTACCTGGACGATTATTCTCGCTGGTCCTGTCTCCTCCATTACTCAGTTGAATGAAGAGGCCATTTTCTCCGCCATGATCAAACGCGCCTTGAGCAAGAACATCACGTTCAGCACTTTCATTTACAAATCTTTTTCCTGCATTTTCAGTACCAGCTGGGCTTATGAAAATAACGGTTTCCCCAGTACCACCGGCAAGATGACCTGTATTCGCCCATCCTATAGGCATTAATTGCGTATAGCCCATACCCGTTGTAACGGCACCTACAGCCTCAGCCATAGTAATTCCTTCACCCATAGCAAGGGAACGATTTGTTGTTTTAATGTTTGGACTTAAATTTTTCCAATACTCGTTAGTATTCATAACCATATCTATATTGTGTGCATAGCCACCGGTTGCAAGGATTACACCTAATTCTGCAGTTATCTCTACTTCTGTCCCATCAAACTGAACAGCTTTTACCCCAGTGATTCTGCCATTAGAATCAGTAACAAGATCAGTTGCTTTTGTTCTGTACATTACAGTATTTTTATCATTTGCACTTAGTACAGTATTTAATGGAACAGCAAAATATGTTCCCCACCTGTCTTCATGTACTTCACCATTTACTTCTGCACCGGCCCAACGGATAATTCTTTGCCACATGCAGCCAATCAAAGTGCCTGCTCCGCTCTCATTGTTGAATAATGAGCCTTGATCCTCAAACCACACTTTTGTTGGTTCAGCTCCATGACACATGGAATATACTAAATCATAGTCTGAATATATCCATTCAGTTTTATCGTTATTTAAACGAAGCCCACCATAGTAAGTTTGGAAAATATGCAACTCTACAGTACTAAATACTGTTAATTCAGATTCTGTTGCACCGGCAGCCAATTTAGGCTCTGCCCATTTTAGATAATCACTAATTTGCTCTTTTAGTTTTTTCAAGGTTTCTAGGTATTCTGGGTGAACACCTCTATCAGGCAAATTATAGTCACTTACCGTTTCAACAGCATCAGAATCTGTAATTGCTTCATCAAATGACTTTTCACTCCAATTGAGTATTGTACGCAATGTCTCAATACGACCCTGATCAGATTTTATTTTATCATATGTTTCACCTGTAGGCTCATAAAAACCGGTAGTAGCGTCAGGATCATTTACATCCCAAACCAATGCCTCTATAACACCTTGCATAGAGCAACCTGAAACGAGAGTATTACCACCAAGATTCGTTTCCTTTTCAATAATAACAACTGTAGCTCCATTCTGAGCGGCGGCTGCTGCGGCAGTCATACCGGCACCACCACCACCAACAACAACAACATCAAATGTATCCGTTATTTTTTCTCCAGCTGTAAGTTCAAATGGCACTCTACCAGTACGCAGGTTATCTATATCGCATCCTGCCTGAAGAGCAGCATCTTCAACTGCGCGCAATATAGCGTTGCTAGTTAGAGTAGCACCAGAAACCAAATCTATGCCTGTTGATGTATGGCTTTTTATGTAATCAAACATTATGTCAAATGCTGGTGTGCTGACATGTGCGGTTTCATTAGAACTTATTAATTCAATATCTGTAATTGCATCTTCTGAGAAGGTTACATCAAGAACAATTTCACCATTAAATCCCACACCTTTACCTGTTAACGTACCGGGAGTAAAAGAAATTTCTGGTTGTTCCCCGCCCTGGTTTTCTTCGTTGCTGCATCCAATAAGAGATAACACTAAAATGAAAATTAACACCAAAACCAAAACTCTTTTTGAACTGGGCATCTTAAACACCTGAATCAACCTCCTTCTCAAAATACAATCCCTGTTAATAGAATAGCAAATAAAGTTATTTCTGTCAATCATTTGATTGAGCGGGAATAATAGGTCATAGGTGATTTTCACCACCGAAACCAGTCCTACTACATAGGGAGGCTTTTTATGCCCAATAATAACCAGAACTAAAAATAGGCACAAAAAAACCCCTAAAAAGAGGTGTTGTGCAAATCTTGCCACCCTCCTCTTGGTCAAAGGGGTAATCACATTTCCACAACAGATGTTAAAGCCGCTGTGATGCCAAATCATCATATTTGTGGCTTGAGAAGTCTATCTCTCACCTATTCTTAAAACAATTCGCTAAACAACTCTTTCACGTCTATAGATAACCCTTTAAATATAAGTGAGCGTACAATATCTCCTTTTTCAAATGTCTTAATATTGTCAATATCATGGTTAGCGAAGCTATATAAAATAATCGTTTCCTTCTTTGCATCAATAATCCAGTATTCCTTGACGGTCGATAACATATAGGAATTTAACTTATCAATCATATCCTTGCTTCGAGTACTATCCGATAGTATTTCGACCACCAAATCAGGTGTACCCATATAGCGACCCTTCTCGGTAATATTGTTTTCAAGGTCGCAGGCGATTAGAATATCGGGTTGGACAACATCCGGTGTTTTTATCTCTTTCTTTTTTAAATGGACATCAAAAGGAGCGAGAAACACCCGGCATTTTTTACCTTTCAAATATTCGTTAAAGACAAGATGCATTCGTCCAAGTATCTCCTGATGGAAAATGTTTGGAGACGCTAATAAATAGATTTCACCATTGATCAATTCCATACGGATTGTGCTTTTTTCACTAATTTCCAAAAACTCTTCATACGATACTTTTTTCCCGCCATATTGATAGTCTAATGCTTTTTCCCGTACGGCAAAATACTGCTCAATATCTGTTACGTATGGTGTAAACCTGGCAATTTTATTGCCATTTTTCGTTATGACCACATCATTTTGCTGTTCAACGTAGTCTAAATATTTGCCTAAATTTTGTTTAAGCTCAGTCGCAGTGACTACAAGACCTTCTTTAAAATTTATTGTACTCATATGATCACCTCCGATAATATTTTATCACAATAGACGATTACATGCTACTATATCGTGCATTATATATTGATATATTGTGCGAAATATTATAAAATTTTACACTAAATTAATAAACGGAAATGCAAAGATGAGCACTCCTTACCCAACTAGGTAAGGGTGCTCTTATGTAATTAGGATGCGCTACTGCCCTAGCCAATGATTCCCGATATAAAAATGTAGAGTATGACCACCGGCATAATATAGCGAATTAAGAAGGACCAGATTTTGGCTAAGGCAAACCGAGGTGACCCTTTTTTAATTTCGCTAACTGCTTTCTGTGTGCCCCAGACCCAGCCGAGGAAGATCACGATTAATAATCCGCCCACAGGAAGGAATATACTTGATGTGATAAAGTCCATAAAATCTAGGATAGAAAAATTCAATATTGTGAAATGCGCTAAAACCCCCTGAGATAAAGTGGCGGGAAGACCAAACGCAAAAACTGCAAGGCCCATTGTAATGGCTGCTTTTTTTCGGCTCCAACCGATTTGGTCAACAATATAGGCAGCCGTCACTTCCAGCAGCGAAACAGCTGAAGTGAGCGCGGCAAAGGCAAGCATCACAAAAAAGAGGCTTGACCAAAAAATAGACGCTGGCAGGGTATTGAAAATTGCGGGCAAAGTAACGAAAACAACTGCCGGTCCGATCCCGGGTTCTATATTGAAAACAAACATGGCCGGGATCACTATCAAGCCCATTAATATTGCGATTCCCACATCCGAAACACCAATGATCAAAGCACTTTTTGGAATATCTTCTTCATCTGAAAGATAGCTACCGTACGTTAGAATCGCTCCCATTCCTAAACTGAAGCTGAAAAATACCTGCCCCAATGCGTCTAAAGCCGTGTTGAAATTGATCAAAGCCAAGTTTGGGCGAAAAAACCAGATCACACCCTCGATAGCCCCATCCAGTGTGAGAGTCCTAATGAGCAAGACAAGCAGTATCATGACAATACTGGGCATCACAATTTTACTGATTCGCTCGATGCCTCCTGTTACGCCTACTAGAACGATGACGACTGTAAGCAAAATAAATAAACCTTGCCCGAACACGGGGACTGTAGGACTGCTGATTAGCTGTTGATTAATTGCGGTGAGCCCAATACTATCAAGGCCGGTGAAAATTCCAAGCACACTGCCCAAAAAGTAGATGACGGCCCATCCCGCAATAACTGAATAGAATGAAAGGATAATAAAGACGGTTATCAGACTAAAAACGCCAATCAACCACCATTTTGTTCGCGGGGCTAAGACAGAAAATGTTGTCACAACATTTTTACGACTAGCTCTGCCTAATGATAGTTCAGCTATAATCAGTGGAACCCCCACAATAATTACAATTAGCAAAAATAGTAACACAAAAGCACCGCCGCCGCTTTGTACCACCACAGTAGGAAAACGCCAGACATTGCCAAGGCCGACAGCAGAGCCTACTGTTGCCAATATAAACCCCAAACGCGAGTTCCATTGTTCTCTTTTGCCGCTCATGACACTCCTCCCTCTCTTGTCACCCATTAGAGTGCCTCAGAGGAGCCAAGATTATCAGTGCGGGCGCAGTAAAATGCTGCCACGGACAATGCTAGAGCGTAAACAATTATGTGACAGGGATGAATAAAACATACCCTGTCACATTTTTATATTAGGATGCAGCTTGGGGCATCACTTCAAGTAGCGACTTGACTGCTTCCTCTGTCAGTTTATATCCGGTATGTGTATCTTCGCTATTCATGATCATACCGTGATAATCTAGAAGAGAAAGTTTATCGTTTGCTTGGCTGCCAAAACAAAATAGCCAATGTCT
>JANKMV010000390.1 GCA_024650095.1 Bacillota bacterium
ACCAAAAGATGAAAAGCTAGAGCTCGTTATTATTCGCTTAGAACCAGAGATCACGGCCCAAATCTTTACTTCCATCGATAAAAAGATTGCTTCGTTTAGTACAAGTGGTGGTGGCAGTGCAGGTCGAACAGATAATTTATATATGGCAGCAAAATATATGGATGGTACTGTACTGGCCCCTGGGGATGTCTTTTCCTTCAATAATGTAACGGGACCGCGAACCTTTGATCGGGGCTACAGTATGGCTCCTGTGGTGGGTGGCATGGGAATTGGTGGTGGAGTGTGCCAAGTCGCAACTACCGTCTATAATGTGGCCTTGCTGGCGGAGATGGAAATTGTGGAGCGCCACCCACATAGTATTCGTGTTGGCTACGTTGCCGCTGGTAAGGATGCAACTGTCACTAACTACATTGATATGAAGTTTCGTAACTCTACTGACAAGTTTGTTCAAATCCGTTCAGGCGCTGGTGGAGGCCATGTTTGGGTACAATTATGGAGTCAGTAAGTGGCTACTTCCGTTGACAAAAAGAGCAAAACAAAGTAATCTGGGGACGACTACGCAAAAAGGAGACCTATTATGTGTAAAGTATTTGTGCGTAAACTCCCCCATGCAGCTGACCTACCTTTACCAGCCTATATGACAGCAGAGGCTGCAGGCATGGATCTGCTTGCTGCTAATCTCGAACCCTTAATCGTATTGGCAGGAACACGTGTGCTAGTCCCTACAGGTTTACAACTGGGTATCCCTAATGGGTATGAAGCCCAGGTGCGCCCCCGCAGCGGTTTGGCACTAAAGTATGGTATTGGCATCCTCAATAGTCCGGGTACCATAGATGCGGATTATAGAGGAGAAATAAAAATAATCGTCGTCAACTTAGGAAAGGAGCCATACGTAATCTCCCATGGTGATCGTATTGCTCAACTGGTATTGGCTAAAGTGGTAAAAGCAACCTTGATGGAAAGTAGCGACCTTGCAAATAGTGAGCGGGGTGAACTCGGTTTCGGACATACGGGAGTTTAGGAGGGTAGCAACCATGCCGATCGCCGATCAAGCGTCATTGATGGAACTGCAAAAAGCGTTGGCCATCTCTCTTTCTAGAAACCAAGGTTTATTGACAAGTCCGGAAGTCGTTAGTCTTAGTCAAGAGTTAGATCAACTTGTTTTTAAGCTAATGCAGCTTGAGAGGGGGGAGAGTTGACGTGACGACACTCTCGGCGCTAGTAATGCTTCTTGCCTTCTCTCTTTATGTGCGCACAGAAGATAAGCGGCGGAACGAATCTTATGAAGTGCCGGAACATGCCAAGTCTTCCCCATTTTCCGAAGCTCTCCAAGAGCTGATTGCTCATGCTGGGGGTATTTATTTATCGTTAGTGTTACTGATATCCTTTTTACATATTGAACTTGCAGATAGGTGGAACGTTATTGGCATCGCAATGGAACCGTTAGCGTTTCTCTCATTATTACTTGCAGCCATTCAACCGCTTGTGATGAGAATATATCGAAGCGTGATAAGGAGCTGAATGTAATGGAATTATCACAACTCTCACGTAAAGAAATTATAAATCTCCATGATGGCTCACGACTTGGTTTTATTGGCGATTCAGACCTTGTGATCGATGATCAATCTGGTCATATCCACTCCATTATTATATATGCTAAAGGGATAGCGGGAAAGGCAAAAAATGCGCGAGAATTAGTAATCCCTTGGGGTGCTGTAATAAAAATTGGTGAAGAAATTTTAGTCGTCGATATTTCTCCAGAGCGAGGTTCACGCAAATTTTCTTATCATGAATAATGACTCTTTTTCGGTTGATACTAGAAAAGAAATAAGTTTGACCGAAAAGGAGGATGCATATGTCGCAAACGGTAGTAGGTTTGTTTCGCTCAAAGGAACAAGCAGAAGAAGCCATTCGCGAATTAAGGGCGCGTGATTTTGATGATCTGGATATATCGCTCGTAGCTCGTGGTGAAGAAGGGGAAGAAGGCGCAGATGGAGATGAGAGCCTAGGCTACGATGAGCAAAACCTTGCAGATGGTACAGCTACAGGTGGAGCCATTGGCGGCCTCGCTGGCTTATTGGCCGGTGCCGGTGCACTGCTCATTCCGGGCATTGGTCCCATTATTGCAGCAGGTCCGATTGCGGGAGCCTTAACTGGTGCTGTCACCGGTGGTATTGCTGGAGGATTAATCGACTACGGCATTCCAGAAGAAGAGGGCGAGCGCTATGAACAAGAAATCCATGGCGGTAGCGTCATGGTGGCAGTAGAGGCGGAAGAAGATCTTGAAGATGAAGTGACATCCACCTTCCGTGAGAACGGCGCTTTTGAAGTAAAAGCCCACGAGTAACTTGTGAGGTTTAATTTAGTTGACCAATCTCTTCTCCCATAAGAAAATAAACATTGTA
>JANKMV010000391.1:0-625 GCA_024650095.1 Bacillota bacterium
CAATAACAACACAGCTTTTTGTTTTATTGAGTTGGTGTCAAGGACGGGATTTGAACCGGTATCTCGTTAAATACACGGACCTCATGGTGGCTATTCTACCAGTATTGCATTTCTTATTTTTCCAGTACTCATCGTGTCCACATCTAACGCAATGGTATTACCTTTTTCTTTTAAAACTATAAGCTGATTATCTTTCACACTAAATACGAAATACGAGTCGTTAGATACCAGCTTAATGTAATAGCTGGTAGTTCCGTCTATTGCAGCAGTTTTGATGTCTTCAATTACACCTAAAATGTGCTCTGTTTCAGTTTCTATTACTGACATATCGCTATTTTTTAAGAGTTCCCTGTACTTTTGCTGGCAGATTAGTATTGTGTCCCCGGTTGCAACAATATGATATTTTTCAACATTAACCATGCCATACATTTTAACCAGACCACCAGCATCTTTTAATGCCATCAAATAGGTGGGTTGCCCCTCAATATTTAATAGTAATGGAAAGGATGCTTTATAACCTAAATGTTGTACTACACCTTCTGAGCTGCCCATAGCAGAAAATTCCTCAGCTCCGGCAACAGGATAATATATGGTTTCCTTCGTCCTCTTGTTGGAGAGGATAAAA
>JANKMV010000391.1:635-2400 GCA_024650095.1 Bacillota bacterium
CAATTGTCATTGCTTTGCGGAATATAGTTGTAACCCTCAGTCGTTACCTTAACTCCTTTTTGTCCAAAAACAGCGTTCCAATACCCGTTTTGCAAACTTCCATAATCGTCGAATTGTGAAATAATTAAATCCGAATTATAGACGTTATCTACCCAATCAGGTATCTCTCCAACAGAATACTTATCAATAACACCTGTTACAGCATTGACTGCTAAAATATAGTCTACATCAATTCCTCCGAATAAGCCGATTGTATGTTTTTCAACAGGAACGATCCAAAACGGCTCTCCATTCTCATCTGTCTCAAAATTGAACGAAGTAAATATCGCGAAAGGATAGTTCATTCGTAAATACCTTTTTAAGTCTCTTCCAAAGAACTCACTCGGACTGTATTTTATACCCTTATCTAATCTAACAAGTTCTGCTTCTTGGGTCTTCATATCAATTTTGATATACCCCGGCGTTCCTTCATTCTTATTGTTATTCCATTTAAAGATACTTCCATAATATAAAGGCGATACACGCACCGATTTCCCATTTAAAGTTGTTTGCTCATTTTCTCCAAGTTCAAACTGCGAAACGACATCAACAAGGCTGCCAAGCTCCCTGTTACTGATCTGGATAGATGAATCCTTATCAAGTAAAGGAACATTGCTCACCGTTGCCTGATATGTTGAAAATTCTGCTTCCTTTATATTATCCTTCATCAAATTGGCATAATCCGCTGAATTAAATAGCCTGCTGCTGGTAAAAGCTGAGAAGATAAAAATTAGTATAGATAAAGCAATTGCTATACCCCATACCTTTACAAACACCCCCGCTTTATATTCAGTTTTGCTGGTGTTCATTTTGCCGGCTATAACGAGCAATACTTCAAACAATGAAAGCAATACAATAAAATAAACCCAAAATCCTACTGATTTAAAGTTTAATGATGGCAACGCAAAGTAAAATATGATGCCTCCCATAATCACAGTTATCATAAACGGCAGAAAAACTTCTTTGAAAAGTTTCATCATGCTTCTTCCTCTCATTTAGCGAAATATGATGCATACGATTAAATTCTACGCTTGTAATATTTCACCTTTATTTCTTTATGTACGATCTTCTTTTTTTATTCTCCTTTTACGTTGGAGCTGAGTAGATTTTTAGACATAAAAAAACTGCCCTTATGTTGAAGGGCTAGCCAGTTGTAAGACTACAAAATTATTATCGTTCTGGTGTGATTTCGATTACTCTGGAATTACTCCACGCCTTTATATTAAAATTATGATGTCGGAGAGGCTACACATATTCTTTGCACTACTAGTATACTGGATTACCAATTCAGGGCTCATCCAGCAAAGCACAAACATACTGATTAGTATATGCATGCACCTAGTACTCGTTCAAATATCGCTGTACTGAATTAACCAATTTTCCAATATGCAAACCATCTACAAAAGAATGATGCGCTTGAACAGAAAATGGTAAAATAACTTTTCCGTCTCTTTCATAATACTTTCCCCAGTCAAATAATGGTGTCGCGTTATCCTTCTTTCCTGAGTTTGTGTGAGATATATGAGTGTACGATACCCACGGCATAGGTGAAAACATAAATATGTCATTTCCTAGAGGACCAGTAAAATATTCTTTTTGTTCTTTAGCTACTTTGAGAGCTTCTAGAACATACTCATCTATCGTATCTTTCATCGGAACATTAACAACTTTGAACAACTCCGTTTCTTGATTAAAATAAGTAAATGCTGTATCTATCTTGACAAAT
>JANKMV010000392.1 GCA_024650095.1 Bacillota bacterium
ATGATTTCGCACCCTTTGTTAAAGAACACCCCTGATCAGGACTGCCGTTCTTAATTATGCTGCTTTTTCTGTAGCACGGCGTACATAGCAATCCACTTCTTTGCCAAAGAAACACTCAGTTCCTTTGTAATGGTCGAGGGAAATATAACTCAAACCATCGGCAAAGGCTAAATAGTATTCATACTCTGAAACGGACATCTCATCAGAGCGCTCAAATTCTACTTTACAAACTCCATCTGTGGTGGGAATAAGCATGAATAAGATTTCGTTTTTGTTATCGTGCCATACCACATAAGGGATGTTTTGTGATTCAATGGCGGACGCAAAATCTTTACTGGTTTCAAAGAGATTGGTCACCACTGCACGAGATGCAAGATCATTCACGTAAAATTCTGTTTGGCCAAGCGTTACTTTTTCCACTATTAATTCTCCTTTATTTTTAGTCAGAAGTCTACTATAACACAAGGATAGATCTAATACCATAGTTTTTTTTGCCAAAACAGAAAAGACCCGCCAAAATATTTGGCGGGCGGAAGACTTTTTCATTTTTGTTAAAGAATTGCAGTACCTTCTTCAACCATGCGATCGTAGTTTCTTCTTGTTGCCTCGTATATTTTTTTCCGTAAGGCTTGAGCCTGCTTCATATCCACAAGAATGCGGTTATCGCTTCCCGACGTTGCCATGAAATCGGTAACGACTGCATCCATTTCTTCTTCAGTCGCATCATCCTTGCAAACGGGACCATCGGTAAAGATGAACTGGTCGCCATATTTTTGTTTAAGTGCATATTTATTGTTGAGCGGTTGACCACCCCAAGAGTCCATGCCTGCTTCGACGAAGAGAGGGACAAATCTCTCCACAAAGCCGCAGCAGTGTAAATCCCAGTACATACCCAACGAGTGAACATGAGCCACAAGTTCCTTCACATAGGGGAGTAGCATTTCTCTAGCAGTGGCGACAGAGAAGAATTCTGACCGCTGAGAGCCCCAGTCATCATTGAAGTTAACCATGTCGGCATCAAACCATTTCTTACAATTGGTATAGAACTTTTTATGAACGTCAGTGACTTCCCTAAAGAATCTGTGGACAGCTTCCTTTTGATTTTCATCGATAAGGGCCACTGCAGCATTGGCAAAATCCATAACAGCGATCAGTCTTTCGAACAAACAGCCTGGAACAGCAATAAATGTCATCCGTTCGGACGTTAATTTATCTTTATTGCGCTCATAGCAACCTTCCCAGTCCCATGTATCGGGGTCGGGTATGGTGATGTGTTTTTCCCATTCATTAATATCGGTCACTTTGGGGTCTCCTGGCTTAACGATCGCTCCGCCGACGATTTCAACAAATACCCATTCAACGCCGTAACCGTCAATTCCGCCTTCCTTACTCCGTGCTTTATTTTCCGGGTCACAATCGAGCATTAACATTGTGTGCTCACCAAACGAAAAGGGAGCCCACATGGGTGTTTTTCCCTGATACAAGAGGAGGGCATTCTCTTTCGGGGTGATGGGTGTTGAATAGACCTCCGTTGGAGGACCAAACATGCCTGGTATTAATTCCTTTACTACAAGCTCATCAGAAGAAAATTTACTGTTTCTTGCCAATACTAACACCTCCAAGATATAATCTGTGCATCGAAAACTCCGGAAGCTCATATTATGCTGTCGGTTCACCCTTATGCACTACATTACGATTGCTTATTTTTTATATTACTGGCATAATGGCTAGTAGAGATATGTAATATATGAGCAATTGGAATCTTTAAGAAAATTATATATTTTATGTTAATGACTGTCAATGAAAACAAGCCGCACCCATTGGCAGGAATTTTGATGTATTCAAATGAATACATCAAATGATCAGCGTAAATGCAAAATTCTTTGTATAGAAGGAAACGATGATGAAACTTTTGGAAAGTATTAATCAACTTTTGCACGAGTTTGTAACCACGTTTACTGCTTTTTTTGTAACCATAGAGGAATTCCTTGCGCATTACGTAGTGGCAACAGAATTATTTACCTTGGCTGTGCGCTGGATATTGCCGCTATTGGCACTGTTACTATTTTTCCGTTGCATCTGGCCGCTTTTGCAAGTGGGTAAAGAAAAAGAGTTGTGGGGGCAACTACGCCTAAGCGATGACACCTACATACCACTTAAGCACTGGGAAAATTTACTGGGGCGGAGCAAGTTTTCCGATATTGTGATCAACCTACCGTTTGTCTCGAGAAGCCATGCTGTGCTTTCATTTCGAAATGGAATCTGGTCTATTGTTGATTTAGGCTCTAAAGGTGGCGTTAAAGTCAACAAGACAAAGATAGAGAAGCAGGAAGTTGTAAATTACGGAGATACCATATCACTCGCAGGTGCAGATATGACGTTAATTGCCACTGAC
>JANKMV010000393.1 GCA_024650095.1 Bacillota bacterium
TACAGCTCCTTTTATTTATATACAGACCAACCATATATTTAATAAATATATTTGATACTTGGGGTGATATATTATAGCACGATAAAGAACTCGAAAACACCTGATTATCAGGAATAGTCTCCCCCGACTTTAGGAACTTTTCTCTAGCAGTTAACGTCAAAGGGATATATGCTATACGTTGAGGAGGTATGGACATTGGATGTTAAACCCATAGAAAACTACAAAAATCCTACATACCCGACGAAAGAAGAGGCGCAAAAGAATCCAAATTTACTAAAAACAATGCCTGAACGTTGGCGGGGGAATGCGTATGCTGCCGTTGCTTTTTCTTCACTGCTCCTGATGACGCTGACGGCTTGCAGTGGCAAGGAGCATGTAGGCGAGACCACAGGTACTGCAGGGCAAGTGGCACCCCTATTTATTCATGGTGACGGTAGAGGTAGTTTTGGCTGTGTTTCTGTGGCACCACCAGCCTTTTTGTCCGAGGAAGAAGCCTACTCGGTGATTGCAGAAGAAGCAGAAAGAGAAGGAATTATTCTCACGCGGGGTGCGCCTACCCTTACTGACATCACAGTGCCAAAAACAAGCCTTAACTATGATTCTTCTACAAAAAATAATACAGGAACACAAAAGGGCGATCTCGCGCTCGATGGCTACGATGAAGAAAAACAGATTGCCTTTGAATTTGTTTCCAAGGAAGACATGCATACGTGGGCTGGTAAGCAAGGTATAATGTCTTCAGTTGAGACCTTCAGATTTTTAGAAGCTGCCGAAGTATTATCAAAAGGGATGGCCGGCAAGACTGAGCAAATGACGGTTGCTACCTTTTATGATCCTCACTACATATATGATACAAAAGAGATACAAGAGATAATTCAGGATCATCAAGGCGATTATAACGTCATGGAAGAAAAACTGCGGGAGCGTGTTAAAGCAGATTTACGAGAACAGGTACGAGACTTTTTATCGTGGCTTAAAAGCCAGGGCATTGTATAGGGGTGAAGGAACTTGCATTTTACTTTACATCTAACCAATAATTGCAATATGACATGCAGATATTGCTACGTGGACCGCAATCATGTGCAAGCCATGACGTCTGCTACCGCACGTCTTGGGGTTGACCTGGCCGCAATACTTACGCCGCCAGGCGATTCTGCCGGTATTATTTTTTTCGGTGGCGAACCTCTTTTGCATAAAGATTTGATCTATGAAACCATCGAGTATGCAAGGTGGAAGGAAAAACGCGTTGGCGCATATTTTCATTATAAGGTTACAACTAACGGTTTACTCATTGACGATGCTTTCATTGCATACTCCATCAAACATAATCTTTTTGTGGCACTAAGCCATGATGGTGTAAAAGAGGCCCATGATAAGCATCGGCGAGACATAATGGATCGGGGTACATATGAGACGCTCACAAGCAAAATTGAAATGCTTCTTGACGCCCGCCCCTATGCGCCAGTACTGCTGACAGTGAATCCAGATACAGTCCGGTTTTACGCCGAGTCAGTAAAATATCTTTACAAGCTTGGCTTTCGTTATCTCATCTGCTCTTTAAATTATGCCGCATCGTGGGATGATGAGGCGCTGGCAATGTTAAAGAAACAGTATCAGGTACTGGCAGATTTTTATTATCAGCTGACCTTGGCGGAAGAAAAATTCTACTTGAGTCCCTTTGAAGTAAAAATCAGCTCTCATATCAATGAAAAGGGATACTGCCATGAGCGCTGCGAATTAGGGAAAAAACAGTTATCTGTGGCACCTGATGGTCAATTGTTCCCTTGTGTGCAATTCGTAGGCGATGCAGATTACGTTATTGGTTGTGTCGCTGAGGGAATTGATGAAGCAAGGCGACTACAATTATATTCACTCAATGAAGAGGAGAAGGATACCTGCGTGGACTGTGCTGTGCGAACACGCTGCAATCATTATTGTGGTTGTTTAAATAAGCAGGCGACCGGCAGTATTGCCTCTGTATCGCCTGTACTGTGCGCCCATGAACGCATTATTCTACCCATCGCAGACAAACTTGCAGGACGTCTCTATAAAAAACGCAACGCCATCTTTATTCAAAAGCAGTATAACGAATTTTACCCCATTGTTTCTATGATCGAGGATATGGCGAGAAAAAGAAACTAGTTTTCATAGCCTATTTTTTCGTAACGTTAAAGACAATTTATTTACTAGTATTAGTTTGCCTAACTTTATCGTCTATGATTATCACTTACTTGAGGACAACATGATGGACATATACCGTGATGCAGGTATCCCTGTACTAGGGTATACTTTGGATAGCTCATATATTAGCGGCAATAAGTATCAGTCAAAAGTCGACAATATTATATTTGAGGATATGTAGGAGCTGTTAAACTCGGTGTGCT
>JANKMV010000394.1:0-1947 GCA_024650095.1 Bacillota bacterium
GAAGGAACGGCGGAACGGTCAAGACCGTTCCCTACACAGTTGAGAATGATCTACATGGGTGAGAATAATCTATTTCGTATGATAGCGGTCATGGGTTAGAATTACGCCACTATCAAACGCATAATGGGCGTTATAGCTACTACTTTTAATTTAGGGAATGGTCTTGACCATTCCGAGACCTAAAGAAGGAACGGCGGAACGGTCAAGACCGTTCCCTACACAGTTGAGAATGATCTACACGGGTGAGGATGACCTAATGAGGAGTTGTAAAACGCTGCTATACGTTTTGCATAAATTTGATTCCCACGATAGTGGGGATATGTATATATTTAGATTGGAAGGGGGCGCTTATTGTGCACGTGGTGGTGATTGGTGGAGGTCCTGCTGGGATGATGGCGGCGGGTCAAGCCGCTAAAGCTGGAGCGGACGTGACGCTATTAGAACGAAACGAGCGTTTAGGTAAGAAATTGGCCATTACAGGTAAAGGCCGGGGCAATGTGACGAACACCGCTGATACCGAATCCATGATTGCGCAGTATCCGGGCAATGGGATTTTTCTTTATGGTCCGCTTTACCGTTTTACCAATGAAGATCTGCGACGGTTCTTTTTGGAACTGGGTGTTCCCACAGTGGAAGAGAGGGGCGGACGTGTTTTCCCGCAATCGCAGCGCGCACAAGATTTGGGCACTGCGCTAGAGAGTTTTATGAGCGAACATGGTGTAAAGATATGCAAGGGTAATCGCGTTACGGCCTTGCTAACGAAGGCGGGATACATACAAGGCGTTAAATGTGGTGGCGTAACATACCCTGCGGATGCAGTGATCGTAGCCACTGGTGGTTCATCCTACCCGGCCACAGGATCGACGGGTGACGGCTATACCTTGGCAAAACAAGTTGGGCATACTGTTGTGACACCACGCCCAGCATTGGTACCACTGGAAACTGTGGAGACGTGGGTTAAGGATGTTACCGGGGTGGCTTTAAAAAATGTGGAGGCTAAAGTTACCGTAAATGGTCGTACAATTGCCGAAGAGTTCGGTGAAATGCTTTTTACTCATTACGGCTTAAGTGGCCCCATTATTCTGACGGTGAGTAGGGAGGCGGTTGTGGCACTGGCGAAAAATCAGCGTCCGCAAGTGCATCTAAATCTAAAGCCCGCATTAAGCCCGGAGCAACTGGATGCGCGACTTTTACGTGATTTTGAAAAGAATCTGCGTAAACAGTTTAAAAATAGTCTTAACGATTTATTACCACAACGTCTCATTGAGCCCATTATTACACTCTCGGGAATATCTCCAGAATTGCCCGTTCATCAAATTAGTAAGGTGCAACGACAAGCACTACTTGCTACACTCACCAATCTCACCTTACATGTGAAAGGAATGCGTTCTTTACGAGAAGCTATAGTGACGGCAGGTGGTGTTGCCGTGAAGGAGTTGCATCCCACCACGATGGAGTCAAAAATTATTCAAGGTCTCTATTTTGCTGGCGAAGTTATTGATGTCGACGGGAACACGGGCGGCTATAATTTGCAAGCGGCTTTTTCCACTGGCTACGTTGCTGGTCTTTCTGCAGCCGAAAGGAATAAATAGACCATGCACTGGCATACTCTTTGGTAAAGGGGGCTGCAGCATGGATTTTGAGCGTTGGTTTCGTGAACGGACGAGTCGTTTTGAGCGCATCATCATAAAATTTGTGGTCGTTTTGCTTCTGTTACTTCTAGTTACACAGGCTCTTCTGACAAAGCCGAATTTTCGTGCCATGTTGAGTTTAGTGGATCGTTTTGAGGGGACGCCGGTAACAAAACAGGAACCGGACCAGCCCGCCATTTCTCGTCCTGTAGTAGATGATCAAGAACGTTATTTGAAGCTTAGCATTATGAATGAAGTGGATGGCCAAGGAATCAAAATTTTTGTTAACGGTGAAGCGGTTGCCGCCTTTGGTCAC
>JANKMV010000394.1:1957-2374 GCA_024650095.1 Bacillota bacterium
TCTGTCCTTATTCCTGTGCATGACGGTGATCAGGTGGAAATCGATGGAGCCGTACCTCAAGAGAATGTGGTGATCGCGGTGACGTCCGTTTCTGAAGGGATTATCGCCCCCGCTGCGGGGAAAGAAATTATTTTTTTTGGGCAACCTGAAACGGTGTCCTTCGTCTCGATTGGCAATGAACAGTAAGTTAGTGGCGAAAAGGCTTGCCAAATCGTAGAGAATACGCTATGATTTTAAATAAAGCGGAGAGTTGTGGGAGGACGTTGTAGTGGGTTGTGTTGTAAGAGGTATTCGTGGTGCGACCTCAGTGTCGCAAAATAATGCTACAGAGATTAAGCAAGCAACAAGAGAATTGTTACATAAGATGGCTGAGGATAATGGCGTAAAGTCCGAAGATTGTGCCAGCATCATATTTTC
>JANKMV010000395.1 GCA_024650095.1 Bacillota bacterium
GAGCTAGATACCAATGTTTCCCTACGTGTAGAAGAAACCGACAGTCCTGATAGTTTATTAGTAGCGGGGCGTGGTGAACTGCATCTCTCTATTTTAATTGAGAACATGCGCCGCGAGGGGTACGAACTACAAGTCAGTAAACCGGAAGTAATTCTCAAAAAAGTGAATGGTAAAACCCATGAACCCTTTGAAAACCTGGTACTGGATTTACCCGAAGAATATATGGGGGGCGTAATGGAAAAGCTCAGCCGTCGTAAGGCAGAAATGGTGGATATGACACCCACCGGTCCTGGGCAAACTCGCTTGGAATTTCTCATTCCGGCACGCGGGCTCATTGGCTTTCGTTCCGAGTTTCTCACCGAAACCCGTGGTAATGGCATCATGAATCATACCTTCCACGGCTATCAACCCTATAAAGGCGAAATTGTCTCGCGTTACCAAGGGGCCCTTATTGCTTGGGAGGATGGTGAAACGACTGCTTATGGTCTACACGCCGCTGAGGAGCGTGGATCCCTCTTTGTTGTTGCTGGCGTCAAAGTATACGAGGGAATGGTTGTGGGACAGAATAATCGCGAAGATGACCTTGAGGTTAATGTCTGCAAGAAAAAGCATCTTACGAATATTCGTACTTCCTCTTCTGACGACACAGTACGTCTAAAAGAGCCCATCACACTCACCCTCGAGGAAGCCATTGAGTTTATCGCAGATGACGAACTGGTGGAAGTCACACCTAAAAATATTCGCATCCGTAAAAGATTGCTAAAGAAGAATGAACGTGCACGCTCTAACAAAGTACAAGCGTTACGAAAAACTTCTTCCTAAGATAATAAATTTTTGTAAGAAAGGCGCGATATAATCTCCTTGCCAGCGCAAAAAAAGAGACTACACTCCTGTTTTTTCTAAAGAGTGTGTAGTCTCTTTCTTTACATAAATCTGCCTATAGCATGTTGACTTGATCTAGCAACACTTTACATAACTAGATTTCTTTTGTTTCCCCATTTTCGCTAAAGTGCACCACTTCATACCCCTTCTGGCGAATGAAACTAATTAACGCTTCGCTATCGTTACAGTTTTCTATGCGCCAGACAGAATGAGCAACCTCTTTATCTTCATCGCTAATGAAGGCCACCGCACTAACAATATTAACGCCATAATCCCTAAATAGCAGTGCCACATCCGCCAAGGCACCATGTCTTTCTGTCAGTTCTAATGTCAGGCGTAGGCCACCACGATGTACCCCCAACATCTCTAAAAATGCACTAAAGATATCGGTCTCAGTAATTATACCCACAACACGTTGTCCTTCAAGGACAGGTAATCCACCAATATGGTACTCCCGCATTATTGCTGCTGCTGCGTCAATTGTTGTTGCCGACGTAACTGAGTGAACCTTTTTGGTCATAATATCCTTGACTGGAAGTTTTGTCAGGAGGTAGGTTAACTCCCAAACACTCAAGCTCGTGGCCGGAGATGGAGATGCCCGTACGAGATCTAGTAACGTCACAATCCCAACCAACCGATCCTTATCCACTACGGGTAGCCGGCGTATTCCCTTTTCTTCCATCTTCGCTAACGCTTCCGGAACCGTAGTATCCGGAGATATGGTCAAAACGTTTGGTGACATCCTGTCTTTAACGAGCATGTGAAAACCTCCTTTATTTTCCTACCTCTATTCTATCAGGTGATGATATTACTGTGAAGACCACGTGTGGAATATTTTGCATATAATATCTATGATCGTTTTATAGCAGACATGTTCAAACCTGCTTAAAGCAGGAATTTATCTTACGATCCAGAATTCAATGCAAAAGAATAATTTGCTAGCACACTCACAAGGAGGAATGAAAAATGGCTGAAATGACGACGTTATCTGACCTAACAGAACTCGAACAGGCCCTTGATACATCAGCTGACAAGGACGTTCTGATATTTAAACACAGCGATACGTGATATGTCAGTAAAAGAGCCTACTTGGAAGTAGGTAAATTCTTAAAGAGTGAACTTGGCAGAAATACCGTGGTTTGTTGCGTAATTGTCCAGAATGCAAGGCCGATTTCTGATGCCATTACAAAACAGATTGGGGTGCCCCATGCTACACCACAAGTATTATTGCTACGTAACAATCAATGTCTTTGGCATACATCGCATGGTAACATTACCAGCACATCCTTGCAGGAGGCAATTAAAAATAAGTAGATTTAAAATTTAACAAAAAAGGTAGGTCAAAATAATCACTGCGATACACATGGTGTTACTACATGGCGGAACGGTCAAGACCGTTCCCTACATTCGCTTGTCTGGCCTTTGCTCTGGTTCATTTTAAATATACGCACCCTGGTAAATGCGCGCGATATAGTTTCCCCACACAAAA
>JANKMV010000396.1 GCA_024650095.1 Bacillota bacterium
ATCACTACCAATTTTATCTACGAGGCCATGTTCAGACATAAAGGTTGCCATCTGGGTCACCTTTACATGATAAAATTCATTACGGGTATATCAAGGAGGGCAGGTTTCTGTTTGGGGACGTATACATGTTTATACTCTTTCTTATAATCAAATGTTGAAACCATCGTCTCTTTCTCCTCTACATTTTTTGATATATGAATAAAATTAGGTGGGAATATAAAAATTAAGCTGATGTATGCTAAAATATCTGTGTATAGCAGTTTACTACGCATCTTCTCCCGCGATAGAAAGCAGGATCTTATGAAAAAAGACTATTTCGCAAAAAAATATTATCTTATGCTACTCCTACCCGCAGGCGTATTGCTTAGCTACTGGGCCGAGCGCTCGCCATACTGGGTCGAAACCATCTATTCACGCAGGGTATTTTTTGCTATGAATCAAATTTTAAGTCGCTGCACGGGTCATTTACCCTTTTCGCTGGCGGAAATGGTTGTCCTTTTACTCGGAATCATAGCCGTTAGAGTTATTGGTATTTTTATAGTTAAGATGGTTACAGATAAGGAGAATCGACTCAAGCGTGTTGCTAATTTTCTTGCTAACACACTCATTGTCATTAGTCTTATTTACTTTGCCTTCAACTTGGTATGGGGTTTTAATTATTACCGCTTACCTTTTGCAACCATCGCTGGGTTAGAAGTTGAGCCCACATCCGTTGTCGAACTAGAGGGTTTATGTAAATCGCTAATTGACAAAGCAAATCGCCAGCGCACAACCACCGCAGAAAACAATGAAGGTGTGATGCGGCTTAGGGACGGTCGAGCACATGTCTTTACTAGCGCAGGTGAAGGTTTTAGCATGGCTGCTAGTATCTACCCTCAACTAGGTGGCACGTATGGACAGGCCAAGGGCGTGAGGATATCTGAAGTTATGTCCTATGCCAATATAACGGGGATCTATTTTCCCTTTACCGGAGAAGCCAATGTCAACACCACCATACCCGATTATATGCTTCCTTCCACTACCTGTCATGAGTTAGCCCATCAAAGGGGTTTTGCGCGTGAAGATGAAGCCAATTACATTGCGTACCTGACCTGCATTCTGCACCCTCATCCTGATTTTCAATATTCAGGTACCCTGCTTGCCGTAATCTATGCCACAAATGCGCTCTATCGGCATGATCCGGAGCGGGCGCAACTCTTAACAACAGAATACGGCGCAGGGTTACAACGGGATTTGGCGCATAGGCGTTTGTTCTGGCAGCGCTATGAGGGTCCCCTCGAAAACATATCTCGCGAGATTAATGATAGCTATCTCAAAGCCAACCGCCAGGAAGATGGTGTACACAGTTATGGTCGCATGGTGGATTTGCTGTTGGCCGCATACCGTAAACAAAATGATGGGAAATAGCGGAAGAAGTTTATGGAAAGACAACGACAAATTCTTCACATAAAACCAGCATCTCTTCGCTGGGTTCCCTCCCCAACTCTTTCATTTCCCTGGAAAAATAATGCCAATGCGCGGTGCGCCAATACGCTAATGATTTATCTCCCTCTCCTTCTGTAGCTGCAAACGCCTCACTGACATCGCTAAAGGGAACAACGTTAAGCTTTATTGTTTTAATAATACACTGTGCTACGCCAGCCCAGTTTGTAACAATGCTGTGATCACCTACAGTCGGTAAGACCTCACCTTCACTTTCATAGGCAAGATATAGCGATGCTGTCGCTCTTTTTATGCCAGCGATTACAAGATCAGCTAATTCATCTGCATCCTCTTCATTATCGCAAAAGTACCAGGCAGAATACTTCTTGCTCGTGTTTTCCGCTGTTTCACCGAGAGAAAGAAGGTAGTCCTGCCACATTTTCTTTACAGAGGCATCTTCCACTGCATATCACTCCTTCTTTAGCACTGCTGTAAATATTATCATCCCTATAGTCATTATAGCTGGCAACTTCTGGACAGGCAAGAGTGATAAGAAAGGCGCACTTATTCTGCTTCCTTAATGCGCCTTTCAATACTGGTTACATTAGCCACTTGCAAACTGCAAGTGGCTAATGTAACCAGTAAAAAAATAGACCTGCCCGGAGGCAAGCCTTTCGCCAACTATCTGTTGTCACGATCACGAATTTAATAAAATGTGTCTGTCACCTTAATGAGCAGCATTGGTAATGGTTACGACCATACTCACTTCTCCTGCTTCTTGGGCTTTATAAAACATGCCCTTGAGACTGTCCCAGACTTGCTCTTCGCTTCCTTCTAGATGGGTACTCATGGAACCCACCGAGTAATCCACGCCGTAACTATGCAAAGAATTAATGGATTGATTGATAGTTGAACTTGCTTGGTCCGTTTTTAAGGGATACAGCGAAAC
>JANKMV010000397.1 GCA_024650095.1 Bacillota bacterium
CCTGTCTGTTTTTCATTTAGAGAAGAAAATGTGCCAGTGAAATGGCAAAAAGGATATAACCGAACCAATGAACTTCTTTTGCACGACGCGCGGCTACCTTGACAAGTGGGTAGGCAATGAAGCCAGCCGCGATGCCGTGAGCGATGGAGAAGGTAAAGGGCATAACGGCTATGGCAACGAATGCGGGAAATGCTTCCGTGAAGTCATTAAAGTCAATATCTGTTACCGCACCCATCATTAACACACCCACGATCACCAAAGCGGGCGCTGTAGCAGCCCCAGGTACGATTAAAGCAAGGGGTGTAAAGAAGAGTGCCAGTAAGAAGAGAACACCCGTGGTGACAGCAGTAAGGCCCGTCTTGCCACCTTCAGAAATACCAGCAGAAGATTCCACATAGGTTGTTACTGTGCTTGTGCCTAGTAAAGCGCCAAACGCAGTACCGAAGCCATCAACAATCATGGCACTCCTCATCTGCGGCAAACGGCCCTCTTTATTGAGGAAACCGGCACGGGCACTCGTACCCATTAAAGTACCTAATGTATCAAAAATATCAACAAAGAGAAGTGAAAAGATGACCATAAAACCCATTTTAAAGGCAGCACCAAGATCTAACTTAAACAAAATCGGAGCGAGACTTGCAGGTGCACCAACTAAATCACCAAAAGATTGCGGTACTTGCGTTACACCATTAAACATGCCAATCACTGTGGTGATGAGAATGCCAATGAGAATGGCACCTTTTACTTTTAAGGCCATTAATATGGCCGTGATCATCAGACCAAGCAACGTGACTGCAGGACCCGCAGCTTTAATTTCCCCAAGAGCAACTACAGTGTCTGGATTAGAAACAATAATGCCAGCGTTGGTTAAACCGATCAGAGCTATGAAAAGGCCAATACCAGCAGCAACGGCTCTTTTCAAACTGGTGGGAACTGCCTTATCAATTTGATCAATAATGCCAAAAATACCAAAGAGGAAAAAAACAACCCCAGAAATCAAGACAGCGCCCAACGCAGCTTCCCAACCATATTCTGGTGCAACGGTAAAAGCAAAGAATGCATTTAAGCCCATCCCAGACGCTAAGGCGAAGGGCAAATTGGTGACAAGTCCCATCAGAATAGTGGAAATAGCTGCGGCAATGATGGTAGCTGTCACCAGTGCAGGCTTGTCCATACCGGTAGCACTAAGAATATCAGGATTAACAAAGATAATGTAGGCCATAGTCATAAATGTGGTGATACCGGCTATAATTTCAGTTTTAATATTCGTTTTATGTTCTTTGAGTTTAAAGAAATTTTCCAATTCAGAAACCTCCCTAAAATTTTGTAGTTATCATACGTGCTATTGTTTAGCATACTGCAAGCCTGAGCATTTCTCACCTCCAACCGATCTCCACAGAGTTATTACGCTTAGGTTTCCCAAATGTAGTGTAGCGCAAAGCAAAATATGCCCCTGGTTGTCCTGCCAAATAAAGCCAACAGCTGGACAATAAGAAAAGCCCAAACAGGTAGGTCATTGGAGTGAAACCTACCCGTCTGGGCTTTTATCCCTTCGGTGTAGCACATTGTGCCTGCGCCACTTGGACCTGCCCGCGTAAGCGGCGGAACCCTAGGCGCACTTTCCCCCGTAGTCAGATAATTTACGGTTATCTGGTAGAAACTTTCAGGCCATATTCCTGATATTATACGAGATATTCAATTAACTTTAGAGTACCAGATTCGACATAGTCTGTCAATATCTAATCCAGTCTTACGCCCTCACCATCTGCGCTACATAACTGCGAGTACTTTTTATTATCTATTTGATAAAACCTCTTGATAAAATTTCGATGGTTTTGTAGTAAAAACATCGACCTTCCACTGCCCATTTTCTTTAACAAGTCCTATATATCCATTTGCCGTATCGATTTGTTCATCCTTCCCATCACTTGCAATAAATCTTACTTTCGCTTCATAGTAATATCCCGCTTGGTTATCCTTCTCATCATACGAATTTTCATCTAACATAAAATCTGTTACCTCTAATGTGTAATTACCATTAGCACAAACGCTAGTACTTAACGTATTAAATCTACTTGCCACAATATTTTCGTACGCCTTTGCTGTCATTAAGATTCGTATATCTTCGTCAAAAGATTGCATCATTGCAACATATTCCTGTGAAAGTGAATGGACACTACCCGCTTCTATTATTTCTACATTTAGGAAGGCAGCTTCCATTTTATTATACTCAGCAACTTTTTCTTCATCTACTGTGTAGAGCATGGTGCCAAATTCTTGCGCAACTTTTTTCGAGCCACTCTCATCAGAAGAGCACCCCATAAAAGTTATAGATAGCAGGAAAGTTCAGAAAACGCCCAATATTG
>JANKMV010000398.1 GCA_024650095.1 Bacillota bacterium
GTTTTTACCTCAATCAAGTAGTGAAAGCGGTCATCCTTGGCGCTAGACGAATAGATTTAGGTAGAACTTGAACATATTCATATCATATTTTTCAAATTTAGCTTTTGCAAAGTCGGGTGTGAAGGGGTTTTCTTGCTTAAATTCATCCCAATTATGCATATACTTTGATTTGATTTTTAGTGAATCCGTCAAGTCAAAGCTAAATTGTTCGCTATTGAGTGGTGTTCCATAGCTCTCGCCTGCATTCGGATATACTGCATAGTCGCGTACAAATTCGGTCAGGGCGATATAGTTTTCGATGTTGATGTCATGTAAGACAAGGGGACCCTTATCAAAGCCAAACATGTATCCGCCACCTGGCATCATGATATCCAACAACTCTTTAGCTTTATCAATAACCTGCTGTTTTGTTCCTTTTTTCAATAATTCCAGCGGATATAATCCACCAATGATAAACTTTTTGCCTAATTTATCTTTAATTGTTTGCGGATCTCCATACTCAAATCGGAGAACCATCCCAGCTGGTAATTCTGTTAAAATGTCAAGATATCTCATCCAATCATGTTCACAAAAAGCACTTACCCTTACGCCCAACGATGCATACTCTTCACAAAGTCGTTTATATGTAGGTAACCATACTTCAGCAAAATCTTTTTCCCGCATGTATGTGGGCATATGCAGCGGTGTGCCAACGGAGCCCAAGAGGGATGGATTTGCCGGTAGTCCTAAATTAAACATTAGTGGATAGAGGGCTTCACAGGCTTCTATAATTTGCGTACGGTTGCGTCGAATATCTTTGCTGATGCCACTGAAACTGCGAAGCTGATCCGCTAAAAAGTCATAAGGGGCAGCTGTAAAGCCACCGGAGCCAGCTGGTGCTCCCAGATAATAGCCATGCTTTTCAATTAAAGGTTTTATAAAAGAAAGAGCGTCGGCAGTATCCGCGGTATTCGAGTCCATAGCCATCGGAATTGTTTTGGCGATGTCTGCTGATGAAGACGGGTCCAAGTTTTTAAACAGTCTCGGTATAACTCTTTCGATGATGCAAGCATAAGGATCTTGAATAAAGTACTCGTAATCTTCTACCAGCATACCTTCAACATTCGGGTGCTGCATAAAGCCACTAGAACTCATTTTAAATGTTTTAGCACCCAGTAGCTGGTAAAAAGAAGCGAATCTTGTACTCGCCCGAGCTATCGAAATAGGGCAAGTATCTGAATATACTCTCTCACAAAGTTCTTCGGCGCCTTCTTTTAGCAACTTGAAATTATACTGAGCATCTGTCAGTTCTACGTTCGAGTACTGTGCAATGATAGGGGCCCCGAACATAGCGCTAACCGGCAAGCGCTTTGGCAGCCTATAGTTATAAAAGTCATTAAATATTTGATCCCGTTCTGCTTGCAATGATTTGATATCCGTCATTTTCTTTACCTCCATTTTTTGTGTGATTGTACAGTGGCAGACTAGCTTTCTAATCCTAACCTCCTTACCTGTCCAGATTTTACTTTTACGTTCCCGTTCTTTTCGGGAAGAGCCAATGAATGTGATTTTTAGAGCCGTCATCACGGTGGCTCTCGCTCGAATTATAAAACAGCCGCCTTGTTTACTGGGGTAGGCCGAGAGTACCAGGCGAGTCACTTTCCACTACGAGCACAGCGATGCTACATTGTTGTAGATCTGGGTCTTTAATGATCATGATTTTTTATTTACGGTATTGTTTCTATTCTAGATATATCTCTTTTTCTCCTTCCTCAATATTCACTGTTTGCACACAAAAGACAATATTTCCACTTTTTTGACACTCGCATAAGTCTCACTAAAAATACCACTGTGAATCTTTTACTTACCTATACTCAGTGTTCGCTAGGGGCTTAGAGCATGATGATTAACCGCTATTTATTTTTAAACAAAAAGCAGTGAGGGTACTCACTGCAGGAAACATCAGCTATTTGAGTTAATCGGACTATGTAAGCATATATTATCGTTTAATGATTGAATTAATTTAGCTACTTTGAAGTTCGAGCCTTTTTTTATCTAGATAACGCATTTCAGTCCAGACAAAGGCTGTTGTAACCAGTACAGATATGGCGTCGGCAGTTGGCTGAGCAGCCCATGCTCCGCTAATACCAAAGTAGCGAGGTAAGATTAGTAGTGCTGGTATGATAAAAATAAATTGTCGGCTTAGGTTTAAAAAGATAGCTTGCTTAGGTTTGCCTATCGCTTGGAAATAGTTTGCGCTGATGATTTGGTACCCTAGTACAGGCAAGAAAATCATATAGATTCGCACGCCTTGTGAGCCTACAGCAATAAGTTCGGGATCAACAGTAAAGAGTTTAAAAAAGAATTCTGGAAATAGC
>JANKMV010000399.1 GCA_024650095.1 Bacillota bacterium
CAAGAGCTCGGCCATCTGGCCGAGCTCTTGTGGTTACTGGTATTAACTCTATCGCTTGCAGCTAGCAAGCGGCTAATGTAACCAGTACTGAAATTTACACCATCATCTTGAAGGAGGAAATCCAGCGGAGATGAGGAATAGAATATAAAGTATTATACTTTATTTTTGGAGGTACTCGTGGATAAACAGTTTATTGTGAATCTAAAGGTGGGGGATGCTGTTTTTAGTGATTTTGTGGTCACGGAGAAAGCACTAAACCCCTTTAACCAGCCCAATCGCGCTGGTGAATATTATTTGCGTTTGCGTCTTGCAGATGCAACGGGTACTCTGCGAGCTGTTGCCTGGGATCGCGGAGCGGAATTTGCCGCTAGCTTTGAGGTTGGTGCTGTTGTCCGTGTGCGTGGAGAAATTGGCAATTACCATGGGCCACAATTAACCATCTATGGTATGGAGCATGTACCCGTGGCAGAGATTGTAAGACAACATTTTCAAAAAGTGGCTCCTCGTAGTCAAGAAGATATGCTGACAGAATTGCAATCGGTTGTCGACATAATTACGAATCCTCATGTGCGGTTATTGCTGGAATCTATCTTTGGCGATGAGTCATTTCTGCAAAGGTTTTGTGAAGCGCCTGCTGCCCGCTCTGTACATCACAATTACGTTGGGGGACTGTTAGAGCACTCACTAGAAGTCGCACAGCTTTGTCAGCACTTTGTACAAATACAGCCATCGCTTGACATGTCATTGCTCTTAGCAGGTGCCCTCTTACATGACATGGGTAAAATTGAAGAGTATGAAGTAAAGGGATTGACGATAGAATTAACGACACGGGGAAAACTTTTAGGTCATATAATTATAGGGAAAGAAATGTTGGATCAACGAATTCACAATGTGCCAGAATTTCCCCCTGCAGTACATATGGAGCTAGCGCACATGCTCTTATCCCATCATGGACAAAAGGAATGGGGGTCCCCAGAAATTCCTCGCACATTTGACGCATTTGCACTACACCATGCGGATTTAGTATCCGCACGACTCAATCAGTTCGCGCAAGTTTCCACTAAAGGAACACAAGAAAATGGGTGGACGGACTGGGATCGTCTGTTAGAACGGGATATTTATCTCGGCTTGGCCGAATAAGATACGGTGGTGAGGAGATGAAGGACGTAACTAGTAATCATGAGGCGTACGCAATGATTAGAGGGAGCAATGTGGTTCCCTTTGAGCGGGATGCCGGTTTTTATCTGCAAAAGGGCATGTTCCATTACCAAAAAAACAAGCTCGACAAAGCACTGTTTTACTTTCAGAAGGCTGTCAGTGTGGAGCCGAGCAACCCTTTTAATCACTATAATTTAGCATGCATGCTCAGCAAGTTAGGGCAATTAAAGGAAGCTAATCGGGTTTTCTTGCATATCGTTACTGAGTTGGATGAAGCAATGACCGATTGCTATTTTCTTTTGGCTGTCAATTATGGCATATTAGAAGAGATGGAAAAGTCGCGGGAGTTTCTCATGCGTTATTTGCAAACGGATCCAGAGGGCGATTTGTCTTTTGAGGCTATGGAGCTGCTTGATGCCCTCGATGATGACGCAGGGGTAGATCAATTACCTGCGTATGCCGAGCGGGATTTATTTATGGAGAGAATCTTGAAATCGGCCAATGTGGACGAAATCAGCTCTCTGTTTAGTAGTAGTCAAAGTTTTCGTCGCGCGCTCAATAACCGTCTTTACGATGGTCCAGATGAATTTAAAGAAGAAATAATTCGGTTTTATGGTGATGTGGGCGGTAAAGAAGCACAAGAAGTCTTACGAGGCTATGTTAAAAACCCTTGGATTAAAGAACGATTTAGACAGTTGGCGCTACTGGAGTTAAAGAATTTAGGGCAGAGAGGAAATCTGCAAGTATATTCGGCGGGCCAAATACGAGATATTGATTTACGTTATTACCCCATTCACACTCCGGTATGGCGTCAAGAGTGGCAACAGGTCGTGGAATGTGCCATTGGCAATATGCGTAAAGGCAATTGCTATGATGAAGGCTTTTTTGATGATGTGCAAGCGATATGGTTGGACTTTATTAATACGGTCTATCCCGATACGCCAAAAATTACGAAAGTGCAAACGTGGGCGGCTGCACTGGAATACAGTTTAGCCCGCTTTCACTACTTGAGTTTGACACAGAAAGAGTTGGCTTTGGAATACGGTGTCTCGGTTGCTAGCATCTCGCTTAAATTTAAAGAAATTAATAATGCGCTGCGCATTGATGAGAAAGCGCAGCAAAATATGCTTTGCTATCTTAAGGATGAAGAGGAATAGAATTTAGCACAGTCTAGAGGCAGTTGCATA
>JANKMV010000039.1 GCA_024650095.1 Bacillota bacterium
AATCTGCTCGGCTGGTTCATTAATGCAGCTAATTTTGTGGATGAAATGTTACCTGCACTTAAGGTTAAGGAAAATGCACTAAATATGCGTGCTGAAGCAACCACAAGCAAGGATAATGTAATCCTAACTCTGCAGCCAGGCGCTGGCCCATTCTTTATTATCAGTGAAGCAGAAGATAGTAAAGGGGATACGTGGTATAGGATTTTAACCAATACGCGTGTGGGCTGGGTTCATGGGGACTATGTTGCACTCACGGAGAAAAAAGGAGAAGGCATCTTTCAATTCTTGCTTCTCTCGGGTACGACCAATGTAAATCCCGTAGAAGTCAATGAAAAGATACTAAAGGGCAAAGGGATCTTAGCGGGTCACGCAGACGCCTTTATCGAAGGTGCCGAAAAGTATGATATTAATGAAATTTTTCTTATATCACTGGCATTGCATGAGAGTGGTAATGGTACCAGTACTCTTGCAAAAGGTGTGATGTATAATGGAAAGAAAGTATATAACATGTATGGGATAGGTGCTGTTGACGGCAACGAGCTCGCGGCAGGTTCAAAATACGCCTATGACCGTGGATGGTTTACGCCGGAGCTTGCCATTATTGGTGGTGCCAAGTTCACCTCGGAGGGTTACATTAGTAATAATCAAGATACTCTCTATAAAATGCGGTGGAACCCTGGAAATCCGGGTACGCACCAATATGCCACAGACATAGGTTGGGCTGCAAAGCAAGTTTCGGGAATTAAAAAACTATACGATCAGATGACTTCGTTTGTCTTACGGTTATAAATTCGCCTGGTATCAATAGTGCTTCTAACAGGGGCTCACTCACACAGGGCTCCTGTTTTGTTTTGCCGGCAGGAAATTATTGTTTGCAGTTAGAAGCGGAGAGTGTTACCAGTGTTGTAAGCGTGCGTTAAGGGAGCAGAATACGGTGCCTTTCTTATCTTGGCAAAATGTTGTCGCCTGCGTACGTGTACGGCGTGCCCCAATAGTGAAGGATGATTTCCTGTAAACGTTATGAAGGACGTAGATAAAAAAATATGTGATTTGTTTTATCTGCTATTATTTGTGTATAATAGAGGCAAGAAAAGAAGGGATGGATACCAAATGAAAAACCCACAAATTACGTTTGAAATGGAAAATGGCGGTATTATGAAGGCAGAATTATATCTAGAAACCGCTCCCAACACAGTAAAAAACTTTGTTTCTTTGGTGCAAAGTGGCTTTTATGATGGACTTATCTTCCACCGCGTCATTCCTGGGTTCATGATTCAGGGCGGAGACCCACAGGGTACAGGTATGGGCGGCCCGGGGTACGGCATTAAGGGTGAGTTTAACAAGAACGGCTTTAGTAATCCGCTCAAACATACCCGTGGTGTACTATCCATGGCGCGCTCGGCACAGCCCGATTCAGCAGGTTCACAATTCTTTATTATGCATGCCGACTCGACGCATTTAGATGGTTCCTATGCTGCCTTTGGCAAAGTTTTCGAGGGACTAGACGTGGTTGATGGCATCGTAGCTACTCCTGCTGACAATAATGATAGACCGCAAACGGACCAACGTATTAAAAAGGTTACAGTCGATACCTTCGGTGAAGAAATCGGCGAACCGGAAAAGCTCCAGCGTAGATAGTTTAATGTATTGCCTAAACGAATGTAGGGAACGGTCTTGACCGTTCCGGGTTCCATCGAAGTAGCTTACAGAGGGCATAGCCAGTGGACATTCTTGATCATTCTACCTACGCTGTCGCCAATGGCTGTTGTGTTCAGTACAAAAAACACGTACTTTAGGCAGATGGATAAGCGTGCCTTTCCTATACGATACACATGAGTAAGCTGGGATATGCTACTGCAATATTTAAGTAGAAGGAATAAAGGTCGCCCTCTGATTCTATACCGGGTCAGGTGTGCGACCTTTGTTGTTATAACTCGTACAGAGGTAGCTTTATACTTTCAGCATAAGGCAGGGCCGCTCTGCCGGAAATAAATCAATAATCTCGAGAAAATTATGGTAAAATAGCAGTAGCAAGGCTTTTACATTGACGGAGGAAAATATGCAAGAGATCTATTTAGATAATAGTGCGACTACACCTGTCCTGCCCGCGGTGGCGGCAGCCATGCAAGAAATATTAGTGGAGAACTACGGCAATCCTTCTTCGCTGCATCATAAAGGAATGCTGGCAGAGCGAGTGCTTAAGGATGCGCGTCGTTTATTGGCGCAAGCATGCGGGGCCAATAAAAATGAAATTTATTTTACATCTGGTGGCACCGAGGCCAATAACGTGGCCATTAAAGGTGTGGCGAGGCGCCTGAAGCGGCGGGGGATGCACCTGGTAACCAGCAAAATAGAACACCCTTCCGTTTTATATGCCTACCGCGCCTTGGAAGCGGAAGGTTTTCGTGTTACATATCTTGACGTAAACAAGGATGGACTTTTACATGCGAACGATGTGGCGGCAGCGGTCTGCGAGGACACGATTCTGGTAAGTGTGATGCATATCAATAATGAAGTAGGCTCCATCTTGCCCGTGGCAGAAATAGGAGAACACATTAAAGAAAAAAATCCACAAACGCTTTTTCATGTGGATGCAGTGCAATCCTTTGCAAAAATACCGATTCATGTTACGCAGTGGCAAGCGGATTTGCTTACCATCTCAGCCCATAAAATCCATGGCCCTAAGGGATGCGGTGCTCTTTATCGGCGGCAAGGGATCCCGCTCGAACCCCTTTGCCATGGTGGCGATCAGGAAGGTGGCGTGCGGCCTGGTACAGAAAATGTAGCTGGAATTGCAGGCTTTGCTCATGCTGCTCGAATAGCCCTGCAGCAGCAAGAAAATAATTTGGCATACATCCAAAAGCTAAAGGATAAATGTATGTCAGGTCTACAAGCTCGAATTCCAGATGTGGTGCAAAACGGTCCCCAAGCAGGGGCAGCACATATCCTTAATGTCTGTATACCGGGCATTAAGGGTGAAGTGCTCGTACATGCATTAGAAGAAGAAGGAATTTATCTCTCCACGGGCTCTGCTTGTCATTCCCAGAGGGCCGATCCCAGTCATGTTTTGCAGGCCATGGGACGGACGGCGGCAGAGATAGAGGCTTCTTTGAGAATTAGCTTTTCTGCTTTGATTACCGTGGACGAGCTTACATTTGCTATGGATAAAATGAGCGAAGCGGTACAGACGCTACGCTTAATGACACGGAGGAGACTATGAAGGCATTATACTTAGTACGATACGGTGAAATCGGTCTAAAAGGTAAAAACCGCAGATTTTTTGAGAACGCCCTTACAGCCAACATTCGTCGTGCTCTGCAGAGTGTCGCGGCTCAATGCAAAGTACATACCATGCATAGCCGTAACTTCGTGGAAGTCACGAGCGGAGACGTGCTGGCGGTGGAAGCGAAACTGCAACAAGTATTTGGCATTGTTTCCATTAGTCCCGTGGTGACGGCCACACTAGATTTGGCCGATATTAAAGAAGTGGCACAACACGAATTTCGTAAAGTCGCAAGACCAGGTTTGCGCTTTAAAGTAAATACGCGCCGAGCTAACAAGCGCTTTCCTCTTCTCTCACCGGCTGTCAGTGCGGATGTCGGCGGATACTTGTTGAATCTTTTCCCTGATGTTGTGGTGGACGTACATGAACCGGAAGCCATCCTCGATGTAGAAATCCGCGAGCGTGAAACGTACATTTATACACGTCGCATTCCCGGGCCAGGCGGGCTCCCCGTGGGAGTAGCAGGTAGAGGCATGTTACTCATTTCCGGAGGTATCGACAGTCCCGTGGCGGGCTGGATGTCTATGAAGCGCGGTGTCACACTCGAGGCTATTCATTTTCATAGTTTTCCCTTTACCAGTGAAAGAGCTAAGGAAAAAGTGATTGATTTATGCCAGGAGTTGGCAAGCTACGGGGGCAAAATTCGTCTACATGTGGTGCATTTTACGGAAATTCAAAAGGAATTACGTCTTAAAACACCAGAGCGTCTTTCGGTGACTTTAATGCGACGGATGATGTTTAGAATAGCCGAACGGCTTGCAAACAAGCGAGGCGCGCTCGCCCTTATTACCGGCGAAAGCTTAGGGCAAGTGGCCAGTCAGACCATGGAGAGTATTCATGTCATTGAACAGGTTACCTCAATTCCAGTATACAGACCCCTCATCGGCATGGATAAAGAAGAAATCACAGTGATCTCTCGAAAAATTGGCACCTATCCCATTTCTATACTGCCCTATGAGGATTGCTGTACCATCTTTCTTCCTGAATTTCCGGCCACCCGTCCGCGGCTACGTGATGTGGAAGAAGCAGAGGCATTGTTAGATATGGAAGCTCTTATTACGGAAAGTCTTGGAGAAACTGAAATAATCGATATCCGGCCGCCCAGTAGGTAAGCGAGGCGACTACTAATAGAGCGAACAGAGTAAGTGCAAAGCGGGAGACTCCTAAATGTCACGAGAGTCCTCCGCTTTACTTTTTACTGCCGCAATTATACACTTGCATTTAGCAAGTGACCATGTATGCAGTATTGACGGCGCGTGTTACTGGAATTGAATAAGGCGCACCTTTCTTATACTGCCGCAATTATACACTTGCATTTAGCAAGTGACCATGTAGGCAGTATTGAAAGGCGCGTGCTACTTATCGTTAAAAAATTCACTTGATTCTTCGTGAATTTCTGTTATTCTCTAGATAAAGGAAAAGAATGAGGTTTTGGTAAAAAAAAAGTAACCAAAATGATCTAACTTAAGGTGTTTACCGATGTGTGTATACATGTTATACTTGTTAAGGACATTTGTAATTATATGCAATTCTTTATCTAGCCATAGACTAAAAATTTATAAGGAGAAAGGAGATTGAGTGTATGGGTTTGCGTGCGTATCTTTTAGTTAACATGCAAGACGAATGCAAGGGTGAGGCATTCCAAGAAGCAGTAGCTGACTTAGAAAAAATGGTGGAGGTCGATTATGCAGATCCCGTTGTGGGAGATGCCGATGTTGTTGTCATGATTGAGGCTGACAATATCGAAATTGCAGCGAATAGGGTTGAAGCGTTGGCTTGTGTTGAGAGTGTATCCATTCTCAAGATTGTCAGCGTATTTGAGCGCCATCGTTCCTCCAAACAAGATTTGCTGAAAAAATTGAGCAAATAGTTTGTTCGGTAAAAATTTTGGTCTAAAGGAGTCATATTCATGAAAAATACGGAAAAAACCAATCTGGCTGAGAGAAATCCAGTCGAAGACATTGACCAGATTGTCCGGCGGCATAACGTTAACCGAGGAGCGACCATTCCAATTTTGCAGGATATTCAAAACACCTTTGGTTATGTTGCCACGGAAGCCTTAACTAGAGTATCCGATTTAACGGGGATATCAGAAAGTGAACTTTATAGTATTGTTACGTTCTATTCCCAGTTTCGCCTACAGCCCAGCGGAAAAAATATTATTCGCGTCTGTCATGGTACAGCGTGCCATTTAGCAGGTGCGGATAAGATTACGGAATCTGTCATGCACGAAACAGGTGCCAAGGCTGGGGAAACCAGTGAAGACGGTCTCTTTACAGTAGAGAAAGTAGCTTGTTTGGGTTGCTGTAGCCTAGCACCCGTTGTTACCGTTAATGATGAAACGTTAGCTCGCGTTACACCAGATAAGGCTCGGGCACTGGTGATAGAGTCACGTGACGCAGAGAAAGAAAAGACAGGTTGCAAGGGGGAGTGCCAACATGGGAAACCTGCCGTATAAAGTTAGAGTAGGTCTGGGAACTTGTGGGATTGCTGCCGGTGCACAAAAAACCTACAATGCCATTGTTCCGCTATTGGAGGCACAAGGGATTACACCAGAAAAAGTTGGCTGTATGGGAATGTGCTATAATGAGCCGTTGGTGGAAGTGATCGCACCAGACGGGCAATCTTATGTTTATGGCAGCGTCACACCGGATGAAGTGGAAACCATCATTGAACAACATATTGTTGGCGGTACTGCTGTACAAGATCTGTTGGTTTTGTCTCCTGTGGGCGATACTGATGATCAGCCCTTCATGGCAAAACAGCATCGCATGCTCCTAGAGCATCTCGGTAAAATTAATCCAGAAAGTATCGATAGTTATCTCGAAGTAGGCGGATACGACGCCACCAAGAAAGCGTTAAGCATGACACCTGAGGAAGTTATCGCAGAAGTAGAGCAATCGGGCTTACGTGGTCGCGGCGGTGCGGGTTTCCCCACTCATTTGAAGTGGAAATTTACTCGCCAGTACGAAGGGGAGCAAAAGCATATCGTTTGTAACGCTGATGAGGGCGACCCCGGCGCGTTCATGGATCGCAGTGTGCTAGAGAGTAACCCACATGGTGTGCTAGAAGGCATGCTTATTGCGGGTTATGCCATTGGTGCAACGGAAGGCTATATCTACTGTCGTGCCGAGTACCCATTGGCTATTCGTAACTTGCATCTAGCCATTGCTCAAGCCACAGAGCGTGGCTTCATGGGTAAGAATATTTTAGATTCTGGCTTTGATTTTAGCATACAGATTCGCGAAGGTGCAGGTGCCTTTGTCTGTGGTGAGGAAACAGCTCTGCTGATGTCCATTGAAGGGAAAAGGGGTATGCCCCGTTTTCGTCCGCCCTTCCCCGCTGAAAAAGGCTTGTTTGATCGCCCCACTTGTATTAATAACGTGGAAACGCTAGCGAATATCCCTTGTATTATTTCCAAGGGTTCTGCAGCGTATAACACGCTCGGTACTGAAACAAGCAAGGGTACTAAAGTTTTTGCCCTCGCAGGCAAAGTTAATCGTGGAGGCCTAGTAGAGGTTCCCATGGGCTTAACCGTGAATGAAATTGTTTTTGGTGATCTTGATTTGTGTCAGTATGATCATAAACTGTTTAAAGCTGTACAAACAGGAGGTCCCTCGGGTGGATGTATTCCCGCTGCACTGGGTGATACTCCCGTCGACTATGATTCACTAAAAGCCATTGGTGCCATTATGGGCTCTGGCGGTATGCTAATTATGGATGACGAAACCTGTATGGTGGACGTAGCTCGTTTCTTCTTAAGTTTTACGTGTGAAGAGTCATGCGGCAAATGTACCTTCTGTCGTACGGGCACCAAGAAAATGCTGGAAATATTAGAGAGAATTACTGAGGGTAAGGGCAAAGAGAGTGATATTGATTTACTTGAAGAATTGGGTAAAAAGGTGATAGCCGGCTCACTATGTGGCTTAGGGCAAACTGCGCCCAATCCTGTTTTAACCACCATCAAGTATTTCCGGGATGAATATATGGCCCATGTTACAGATAAGTGCTGTCCCGCTAAACAATGTAAGGCGTTAATCCGCTATGAGATTCTTCCAGAAGCCTGCGTAGCTTGTGGCCTCTGTAAAAAACAATGCCCCGTCAATGCAATTTCAGGTGAAAGAAAGACGCCCCACGTTATTGATCCGGAAGCGTGTATCCGCTGTGGGCTTTGTGTAAACAGCTGTAAATTTAATAGTATTGTGGTCACCACTGGTGCTCCGGAACCTGCGCTGCAGTAGATGCAGTTAACCTTCGAAATAAATGAGGTGTAAAAATGCCAAAAGTTCAAATATGGATAAACGGAAATGAGGTTTGGGCTGAGGACGGGAGCAACCTGTTGGAGGCGTCTCTTGCCGCTGACATTCATATCCCCCATCTTTGCCACGACCCGCGGTTAAAACCGTTTGGTTCTTGTCGGATGTGTTTTGTGGAGATTGAAGGTGGCCGCGGTCCTGTGCCTTCTTGTGGTAATGTCGTTAAGGAAGGCATGAAAGTTACCACGGATAGCGTGCCTGTTTTAGCGCTGCGCAAAACGGCACTAGAGCTTCTCATGACTGAACACTGTGGTGACTGTGTTGCCCCTTGTCAATTAGCATGTCCAGCTCATATTGATATTCAAGGCTTCATCGCCCATATTGCCAACGGGCAACGAGATGCAGCCGCTTCTCTAATTAAAGAACAACTACCCTTCCCCTCTGTTTGTGGTCGGGTGTGTCCCCGTTTTTGTGAAGATGCTTGTCGCCGTAACATCGTCGACGAGCCCGTTGATATCTGTGCCCTCAAGCGGTATGCCGGCGATTTTGATTTAGCTAATTTCAACACCTATGCACCCACACCGTTGCCGGATACAGGCAAACGTGTAGCTGTCGTTGGTGGTGGTCCAGCTGGTCTTAGCGCTGCCTATTATTTGGCGCTGACGGGTCATCAGGTAACGCTCTATGATAAAGGCCCACAGTTGGGCGGCATGTTACGTTATGGCATTCCCGAATATCGCTTGCCAAAAGCAACGTTAGATCAGGAAATTACGTTGATTACCGATCTTTGTCAAGATGTTCGCTTAGGTGAAGTCATGGGTAGTGATTTCACATTAGAGTCTCTCCGTGAAGAGTATGATGCCGTATTTCTCGGGTTAGGTAGCCAGTCTGCGCAAATGTTAGGTTTGGAGAAAGAAGATACACCTGGCATTTTAAACGGCATTGGTTTCCTACGCGATGTTGTGGAGGGTCATGCACCCGATCTTGGACGTAATGTGGTTGTGGTGGGTGGCGGTAATACCGCCATGGATGCTGCTCGCACCGCCGTCCGTTTAGGTGCAGACGTGGTAACGGTGGTTTATCGCCGTGGCCGTGAAGAAATGCCCGCTAATCCTGAAGAAATCCTTGAAGCGGAAGAAGAAGGCGTACAGTTCCAACTACTCACTAACCCGCAAAGTTACATTTGCGGTGAGGATCATGTGGAAGGTTTGGAATGCATGCGCATGGAGCTAGGTGAACCCGATGCGTCCGGTCGTCGTCGCCCTGTGGCGATTAAAGATTCACAATTTACTCTACCCGTAGATACCGTTATTCTTGCCATTGGCCAAGCATTGGAGCGGGAAGAAGTAGAATCTTGTGGCTTGGATCTCACCCAGCGTGGTAACCTACAAACCGACGCGACCACAGGTCTTACCTGTTTCGCAGGCGTCTTCTCGGCCGGTGACTGTGTTACTGGACCTCGTACGGTGGTGGAAGCTGTGGGTGCAGCTAAAAAAGTGGCTCTTTCCATTGACCAGTTTCTTAATGGTCGTGAGATTGTGCCGCAACGTGAAGATTTCAATTGCACCATGGGTGAAAACCTCGAAGATCTCAACCCTGCCGATTTTGCCGATAAAGAACAATTGCCCCGTCAGCACGCTGTGCATCTTGCACCCGCTGAACGTAAAGAACATTTTAAAGAATTCAATCTCGGACTCACACCCGAGGCCGCTTTAGAAGAAACCAACCGTTGTATGTCCTGTGGTTGCCAAGATGCATTTAATTGTCAATTGCGCAGCCTAGCGGATGAGTTCGAGGTGGATATCGACCGTCTCGGCACCCAAGAAAAACGCTACAGCATTATTGAAAATGAATTTGTAGTCCAGGACGAAAATAAATGTATTCTCTGCGGTAACTGTGTACGCATTTGCCAGGAAGTACAAGATAACGGTGTGCTCGGTTTTGTCAACCGCGGCTTTGATACCACGGTCAAACCCAACATGGGCATCCCCCTTTCAAGTACCCAATGCGAATCCTGTGGTCAGTGCATTTCTGCTTGTCCCACAGGAGCGCTCACCGCTCCTGGACTATTTGCCAAGCCCGGTCCCTTTAAAGACGACCGTGTTGTATCAACAACTTGTACAGGTTGTAGCACGGGTTGCGCTGTAGAGCTGCATGTCGCGGCAGAGCGTATTACGGAAATTACGTCACCGCTGCGTACGAGCATCAATGATGGTAACCTTTGTAATCGTGGTCGTTTTGCAGCTAAGTTTGTGCATGATGCCGATCGTCTCACCACTCCCCTCGTTCGTGATGGCGACGAACTTGTAGCTGCGAACTGGGACAAAGCATTAAGTGTTGCCAGTGGCATCTTTGCTAAAGCCACCGAATGGCAAGGCCCAGATGGCACTGCGGTGCTGGTTACTCCCTTCCTGAGTAATGAAGAAAACTATTTAGCACAAAAATTTGCCCGCACGGTACTGAACACAAACAATATCTCCAGTACACAACCGGTGCCGGAGGTCAGTGCCAACGCCTATGTTACGTATAAAGACGTGGAAAATAGTGACTTGATTCTTGTGGTGGGTACTGATTTAACGGTCGAATTTCCCATAATAGCAAATAAAGTCCGTACTGCCGTTGCCAATGGTAGCAAGTTGGCCATTATGACGGAACAGCCGACACGCTTGGATAAATATGCAGATTATTCGCTGCTTGTGAATCCCGATAGTACGTTGGAGTTACTGTATGCTCTCCATGGTTATGCCTATAGTAATGGCATGCTACGTGAAGATGCATCAGTACCGTATACGGAAGAAGACATCAAACGCTTGGTTGCAGAGATCCCTGCACTTGCTCGTGTTCGTGCTACTAAAACCATCGAAATGCTAGAAGAGCTGGTGGCAGCACAAAATCCAGTGGTCATCTTTAATGGAGAGACACTGAGCAGTGATGAGCAGTATATCTTGAACGAAATCGTTTGGGCAGCCGAGAAAACATGCAATGGTGGCGGTTTATTGGCCATGTATGATGGCGGTAACGCCCGTGGTCAGTTGGATATGGGTGTGCATCCCGACCTACTTCCCGGACGTATGCCAGTGAGTGACGAAGCCGCTGCAAAACGTTTTGCCGCCGTCACAGGGCAAGCTGTACCGCAGAATGCAGGGTATGATCTGGCAGAAATCGTCGATAGAATTGCTCGAGGTGAAATCCTCAGTACGCTTATTATTGGCGATGATATTGAATTGACACCGGAAGTCATTGGTGCCAACACCCTTGTGGTGGCCATGGCAACAACCTGGCGTGATGATTTAGCGTTAGCCGATGTCGTTTTGCCAGCAGCCACATATGCTGAAACCACAGGTACCATTATCAACAGTGAAGGTCGCCTTTCCAAGCTGAACGCTGCCCTTGCCCCGCTGGGCGGGAAAGACAACTTGGAAGTGTTACAAGCCTTGGCTGCTGCTATGGGTAAGCCTTTTGCCACACAAACGGCTGCTGAAGTTTTAACTGAAGCCAAAGATGTGGGTGCCCTTACCTTTGACGACCATGCTTGCTGTGCTTCCTGCTGCTCAAGCCAAGAAACGGCGTAAATAACAGTCATAATAAAAACTGCCTGTCAGCCGACAGGCAGTT
>JANKMV010000003.1:0-1751 GCA_024650095.1 Bacillota bacterium
AGATAGGGACGCTTACTTCCGGGAAAAAGTACGGATAGGTGAAGCAATAATTCAGGCAATGGAAAGTCGTTTCCCACACATGACAGGGAAGCTCAAACTACTTGATGTGGCCACCCCACAAACCTACGAACGGTATTGTAACGCCTACCGCGGTGCCTTCATGGGCTTTTGGCCTACCATTCCCGGAAAGTCATTAGCTCACACCGGTTCCATAAAAGGTCTGAGTAACATAGTCTTAAGTGGGCAGTGGTTGCAACCACCAGGAGGGCTTCCCGTAGCGCTGATTACTGGTAAAGACACAATCATGCGTCTTTGCAGGAAAGTTAAGCAGCCTTTCATTAATGCTTAAAGTTGAACAAATACAAAAAGATATTGTGATCGTAAATTAGTAAATAAGGTGCATTTATACAATGGAAAAAAGACTATACTGAAATGAGGATATAATTACACGATAGACAGGGATGCTTCACAAGCCACTCAAAAGACAAAGACGCGAATCGCGTGAAGAGCAAGCGCCCAAGTGACGTTTTGCTAGTTGCGTTGGCCGCGTCTTTTTGGTTGGTGCAAATGAACGTAAATCGTTCATACTGCGTCAGCCTTTAATTTATGATGATAACGGGGAACTGTTTTAGCGCTTCCTGTGCTGATGATTTTAGCTTACCATTGCGGGTAATGCGAACTACAGTTTCAAAGTCTTTTTTAGCTTCGTCTAGCTTGTCTAATTCGATATAGGCTACACCCCGGTTAAAAATGGAGTAGTCTTTTTGATAGTTAGCGTGAGCCGAAGCTGTATAGTGGCTAATGGCCTGGCTATATTTTTTTTGGCTTAAATAGATCATCGCTAGATGGTAGTGACTTTCACCGACGATAAGGTTTGCTTGCAGGCATCTATTAAAATATTTGATCGCGTTATTGTATCGTTTCAGACTGTAATTGGCTAATGCTAAGTAGATGCAGGGCTCGTTGTTATCAGGGAAGGCAGTATAATATAATTCTAAATCGCTGATGGCATTATCGTATTTACCTAGTAAATAGTAGCTCAGTCCGCGGAGATAGTAAGGGGAATCCACTTCTGACGAGCGGGTTATGACAACAGATAAGTCTGCAATTGCTTCATTATATTTTTCGGCTTGAAGATATGAGACGCCGCGCTGCATAAGACCTTTTTCCTGTTCAGTTGACGTTTCTAGGTATTTAGAATAATAAGTAATGGCGTGCTTATATTGTTCCAGTTCAAAGAAACAGTTACCTAACGCGAGGGTGACGGTTTCTTTATCCTTTATATCTGCTAAATACGGAAGAGAAGTTTCATAGGCTTCAACTGCTGCGGAGTAGTCCTCGGTTAGGGAGTGAACATCTCCCTTTAATGAATACAAGGTGCCATTTTGGGGTTGGAGCGTGAGTAACTGTGTAATATCTACCAATGCTAATGTGTAGTTTTGTTGCTTTATATGTATGTCGGTTCGTAAGACGAGTATTTCGCTGTTGGTGGGATTAAGAAGTAGGGCTTGTTCGTAGTCGGCTACTGCTTTATCATACTCTTCTGTTTGATAATAGAGGTGTCCTCTTACTTCATATATTTGCGTTAGAGCTGGGTCTAGCGAAAGGGCATAACTATAATCTGTAATGGCCATTGCATTTTCGTGGGTAAGGGAGTATAAATTGCCCCGCAAAAAATAGAGTTTTCCGTTCTCTTCAGAGAGGGCAATGGCTTCATTAATATCTTCTAGGGCGCCACTATAATCGCCATC
>JANKMV010000003.1:1761-23469 GCA_024650095.1 Bacillota bacterium
TGATACTCTTGTCAGCAAGGGTGGCGCTTTTATCTGTTTCCACAAAAGTATGACTGAGGAGGTATGTATTTAGAAACATGGCAGATGTTAGTGCACATACAAGCAACATTGCTAGTTTGTGTCTCTGCGTTTTTATTATGTTCATCTTGAGCGCCTCCAAAAATATCAAACTGAGCCATAGTTTAGGTAACTATCAGAACCTACTACGATTATAGCATAGACCATTTCTTTGCATAGAGTTTTTCAGTATTAAGTAAAAAAAATGGTAGATATTAACGAAATTTTTTGAAATTTGCTTGTATTATGGGAAAATGTAGTATATTATTGGATCAGAAATATTGTTAACAGCAAGAATGTGACGCTTAAACTAATGGGAGTTGGGTGGGAGACTTGACTGTTATTAATAAAAGAATAGGCCGTTTGTTTTTTGTTACTCTTTGTTTCATGATACTAGTTATTAGTATATTTGGTAGCGTAGTCTATGCTGAAACAACGGGTGATGAGGACCTATTAGAAATTACGGTTACTGTGAGCTTCATCGGTGGGCCTGATACAGTGGGAGAAGCTCCTGCGGCTGTTACTGTAGTGCCTGCAACTGTTGTTGCGTTACCAGAGAATACATTTGTTAAAGAGAACTATAATTTTATAGGTTGGACCAACGGGACACAATTATATGTACCCGGGGATGCGTATGAAGTTTTGCAAAATGAAACATTTTCAGCACAGTGGGAAGAACAGGTTTTAATGGAGTCGGAGGTCCTGATTACGGACTATACTCCATTGGAGGACCTGTTTTTATTATTAAATGGAGACCTTATAGATCTTACCGCTTTGATTAGTGCCGCAGTATTACCTACCACTGTAGAAGTCACAGATGGTATCGATTTATTAACTATACCAATCATTGATTGGGTTGGCACCTTTGATGGAACAACGCCAGGCTCATATACCCTAACGGCTTTGTGGGATGTCCCGGTTGGATATCAAGTGGAAGATAATTCTCTTGAAATTACCATCAATGTTATTGTAGAAGAAGCGGCAGAGGAAGAGTTTGCCTTTTTTACGTTGGCGCTTGATGAATGCACAATAAATGGTACTGATGAAGATGATATTATTATCATCAGTAGTCATGATGGTGGCATGCGCATTACAGTCAATGGTGTGGAGATCATTGATCCCCAGTTGCTTAATATTAGCAAGCTTGTGGTAAATGGCGGCGCGGGTGATGATATCATCTACCTCGATATCACAACCAAACCGGCTGGATTAACAGAGCTGGTTATTCTTGGTGGTCTAGGCGAAGATACCATTTCCACACAGCTTGCTTGTGCCCAAACGATGGACCTAGCGGGGGTTACTGTTTTATTTAAGGCCGAGCAAGTATTATTTGCACCACTAGGAATAGCGGGTGAAAAGTTAGTAATTAGAGCTAATAATTTAACTGTTCATGCAGCCCCTACAGGGCAATCACAACTGTATGCAACGCAGAATATTAAGGTTGTCTTTACTAATGTAGATATTCAGGTGACCGGTGACTTCATGGTGGATGCCACTTCGTATATTAGTAATGGTCAGGAAGTGGAAAGCGAACCTGCTAAGAGCACAGTGTATGAAATTGTCATCGATACATTGGAACCTGGGAGTGAACAGGTTGTTGATACCGTGGTAGACGGTATCGATGAAGCATTAGAGACGGTTGTTAATGTTGCGGCCATAACCGTTGCAGTGGAGCTGGATACAACAATAGTTTCTGCAAATAATGTGTCACTACAAGCAATCACCGATATGGTTATGAATACGGGTTCGGAAATTGTTCCTGTTACTGTAACGGTAGCGGACATTTTAGCTTCCATTATTATTAAGGGAGATTCGTACATACAATCCCTAACCGATATTCTTTGCAGTGCATACGCGTCTGTTAAGGCTGTGGGCGATGCTTCATCTGATTTACCATTACCCTTATCTTTGGCGGTAATGGTTTTAGATAGCCAGTCCGAAGTGATGGTCATGGATACGAGCAAGCTAAGTGCAGGAGGCAACATCACACTAGTTGCTGATAATATAATAGAAGCAGATAATCTAGCACTGGGCGCAGAGCAAGCGCAGAGTGGTGGTTTTTTTGCTGTGACTGTGGTCAAGCAAAAGGCGGCCGCTACGCTTAAAGAGCAGGCATCCGTTATCGGGGGGGCGAACGTAACCGTCTCTTCCATGGAGAAGATAAAGACGCAAACACTTGCCTCAAGTGGCAACAAAGTCACTGCAAGCGGAGGTATTGATGAGGAAGCGCCGCGAGGTTTTTCCTTTGACGATCTTATAATAATACTTACCTCGCTCGAGAATCCGGCACAGGTAGATGAGGCGGGTAACGTTAAGAAATTGGTCGATGCAGATACCATTGCTGGTATTGTCAGTGCGCAAAATGAAAGCACGAATAATTTTGCAAAAGAAGATGAGACCACTGGTGAACCATCACCGCAAATTGTCGGTGCCGTTGCCATTGCCGTGGTACAAGCACATAATGAAGCCGCCATCGACACCATCGGTCAGCTGCAAATTAGTGGCTTGGTCTCAGTGCTGGCAGATGCTGTAATCAACCATATAGTAGAGGCCGATGCTTCTGCCGTTGCAAATAGTGATGAAGATACGAGCGATACGGAGCTACCCTTTGGCATGGGGGTTGGAGTTGCTGTCGGGATTGTCCACTTTAAAAATGATTCTTTTGTCGGTAAAAAAACAAAAATCGGAGCTAATGGTATTCTTGTCCGGGCTACCAGCGGAGATAATTTTGTAACCGTAGGAGCAAAGGCAGGATACAATAAAGCGGCATTTGGTGCAGGTGGCGCTGTTGCTGTTACGCTCTATACGGGTGCTACAAGAGCCTACATCGCAGACAATGCGACGATTCAGCTTACAGGTAACCAAGCCACAGCGGATATGACTGTCTGCGCAAGCGATAACACGATTACAGAAACGCTTGCAGACGCCAGCTCGCAAGATGAAAGTGATACGGAGTCTGATACAGAAGAGGATACAAGCGGTGACAATACGACCGGTGTTGGTTCCGGTATCGCAGTTTCCATCTTTAAAAATGAAGTCAGTAGTTCAGTGGGCAAAGTCACAATTAATGGCATGCTTAATCATCTAATAGTCAGTGCAATAAGTACGGGATATAACCATAGTTCGGCTACAGCAGGAGCCTCTGGTGGTATTGCCATCGTTCCTGTGGTGGCGGTTACTGTAGTTTACAATTATGTGGGTGCAAAGGTTGAGGCCAATACACAACCCCTGATCGTGGTCGGTGATGTGCTGGTTCAGGCTAGCGGCACTCGTAATACGCAAACAGAGGCGAACGCAGACGCCGGTGGCGATGATGTTGCCATTGGAGCCGCTGTTGCCATTGCTCTCATTGATCTAGTGGAAGAAGCCTACGTAAACAGAAGTATTGGCACACAGGCAAACCCGGCTCACTCGATTGTGGTGGTGGCTGTAGGTGTGAATTGTCATGAAGTGTCTGCTTATGCGGGTAGAAATGGTGGGCAAGAAGATGCAAGTGATAGCACTGGGGACGAAGAGGGATCGATCACCAGTATCTTAGATAAAATTACCGCGGCCATTAGTGCTCTGCAAGAATCACAAAATCAAACACAGCAAAATACCACAAACACAGCCAAGGAGCAGAAGGCCGGAACCACAGAGGGAACCTTGAACTTTGCTGCGTCACTTGCTTTAACCGTGGTGGATAGTCGCACAAGTGCAGCCGTAGGCGTGACTGTTCCAGTAACAATTTATACGGGCGATTTATCTCTAATCACGAGGACGAACAAAGATGCCATCGCCAATGCCAACGCCACAGCGACCAATGGCAGTAGTGAAAAAGGTGTGGGGGCAGCCGCAGCAATTATTCGTGTCATCGCTGTCAACCAAACAAATCTCGGTAATGGTTCCACCGTCCATGCGAGCGGAAATGTGTTGATGAAAACCATCATGGAAGTGGTGGAAGAAACAGTACAAAATGAATTGGGCGAAGACATTGTAACTATGGATGAAGAACACAATTATGGTGTGGTGGCACAATCCGGAGCTGGCGGTTCCGTCTTTAGTCTGGCGGGCGCTGTGGCATTGAGTTTTATTGAGACCACGTCTTCTGTTGTCGCGAGCGGTACCATTGAGGCCGGCGGAGACATCGATTTTGGTGCCCATGCCACACAATATATAGAAACAATGGCCACTGCCGTGGCCGTCAAAACTATTGCTGGTAAAAGCACGAAGAAAAGAAAAAATTCCAATTCTGGACAATCAAGCGGCGGTATTGGTATCGGGGCTTCTTTTGCCATGGCTAATCTTCAAACTGCGGTAGCTGTGAAGACTGCCGTGGGTACTGTTTTAAAATCCGCTCGTGAAACAAAAGTAAAATCCAGTTTAACAAACCGTGTAACGACCACTGCAGAAGCAGGTCAAGATGTGGTGGAGGATGATGAAGGCGACCCGGCTAAATTAGAGGCAGACTACGAAGATTTAGACGGTCAATATAATAAGACTTCGTTGGATGCCGCCGTGGCCATTGCCATTATTAATCTTACAGTGGAGTCCACACTTGGTGCATCCCTTGACTCACAACTTGTAAATATAACAGTCGGTCAAGGCTTGTTACTAGAAGCTGAAAGTAACAGTATCATTAAAACAACAAGCAGAGCCATCACCGAAGCACTTAACGCAGCGGCCGGTGCCACGGTTTCACTAAATTTGATTACGCAAACAGTGACAGCGGAGATGGCGGGATACGCCGATGTTGTTGGTGCTGTGGTTGTTTGCGCCAAGGCATATACTGTTGACGAGAGTGATGCGTACGCGACCTCAAAAGGTGTGCAAATACAAAGACATGCCCAAAAATTTGGCATCTCCATTGAAGATCTACTAGATGGGGTTGGGGGCGATACTGCCACCACCGCGTCACAGCGAACTCTACATAATGATGACGTTAGCAACGCAACGCAGACACAAACTGTTAACCAAACGAGTGGGCAAACAGCAGGCAGTTCTAAAATTAGTATCGCGGCGGCCATAGCTGTATCCATTATTGAGCATCATGTGACGGCGATCGTGTCTGGTAAAATTATAAATGCGTCAACCATACTGATTAGCGCAGATAATGAAAATAATTTCCTCACCTACGCAACCGGGGTGGCAGTGAATAACGGTAACGCCCTTGCGGTGGCCGTGGCTGTGGCGATTAATAATTCGAAGAATTATGCGGTGCTTGGCTCGACGGAGAATATCTCAGGTGATATCACCGTCATTGCCACAACCTTGCATAATCTAAGTGAAGGATTTAGAAACAAAATTTCCGCACAGGCCATTGCCGGATCTAAAGCGGGTACCGATGGAAAATTCGGCGCTGCCGGAGCAGTGGCTACACTGGTCTCCAATGCCGAGACAAAGGCCTATGTTTTACAGAATATGACGGTGGCCACACAAGGTACGTTTCATATTGAAGCGAAGGAGAAAAGTAAGTTAGCCGTTCGCGCATGGGGTGCATCGTTGATTACTAAAACAACGGATGGCTCGGGCGGGTCTAGTGGCTCAACCGTGGGCGGAATTGGTGCCGCTTTTGCCATCTTGCATGCCAACAACCAAGTGCTTGCTTATATTGGTAATGGCACGACTGTTCTTGCTTCTGCAGTTACAGTTCATGCCATCAAGGAGAAAGTAGATCATTTAGATTATGAAGCCGTCCTCACCTTTGATGATTTACTGAATATTTTCCCCTCCGTCGATGATTTAATGGCGGCGATCACCCAGCAAAGCTCAGATAGTTCTACAAGCGTATCGATGGATACGGCAACCATTACGACGATTATGGATGAATTGAATAAACAGGATTTGCTATTAACGGTGGCAGAGTATATCAATTATATTGCCACAAACAACTACTATGTTGAAGCAGCTGGTGGCTCTATTGCGTCTTCCGCAACGAACGCTAAATTCTCCGGAGCCGGCTCCTTTGCCCTCATGTATTTTGCCAATGTCACCAGTGCTTATCTAGGCGAGGGTGTTACCATAACGCTGTTGACGGGTAGCACAGAGCTAACGCATGCCATGGTAATTGAGGCAAACTCTGATGTGAACCTTAAAGCCATCGGCGGTTCGGTGGCAAGTGGCGGTGATACATCGGTAGGCTTGACGGCTATTGTCATTAACAACAATGATGAAACTAGCGCATATGTGGGCAAAGGTGCTACGACTACCGGCTTCAACGAAGATTTGACTATTTCAGCTCTAGCTGTGCAAAATTACCTGACCATAGCCATTGGCGCTGCGGTTGCAGATATAAATGGCATTGCTGGCATTGCGAATGTGATGCTTACGGGAAATAAGGTGCTGGCATATATCGGTAGCGATAGTACCCTTGAAGGGGTAGGAAACCTTACTATAACAGCAGAAAATAGCACATATATTTTTAATATCGTAGGTGGTATCTCCTACGGTAAGGAAGCGGGCATTGGAGTCTCGTGCTTGTTTTTAACATACACCAATGAAACAGAAGCCTATATCGGAGATGGTGTATGGGTGAAGATAGGTTCAGGTGCCATCACCATTGATGCGCTTGCAAATGAAACCATCATTACAGTTTCTGCAAATGGTGCTGCGTCACAGGGCTCGTCTTTGAGCGTAGGGCCATCACTTAAAATTATTAATGCAATAGTGAAGGCTTTTATTGGCAGCGACGCTACCATTGAAGCCGATAAAATTAGTATTCATGCCAACAGCCACACGTATCTCTTAAGCATTACCGGCTCTGTGAGCGTTTCGTTTGGGCAGGGGAGTATAGGTGCTGTGGCCGATAGCTTTAGCTTTGGCAAAACGGTTCATGCCTATATTGGGGCAGAGACAGATATTGTTTGTGGTAGCGAGATCGAGCTTAGCGCCATCGCCAACGAGCAACTTATTTCCTTTGTGGTAGGGATAGCCATTAGTAAAGGTGTTGCAGGCGAAGGATCTGCCTCCGTCCATGTTTTCAGTAGCGATATCGCAGCGTACTTGGGCGATGATGTAATCATTAATTTCGATAACGCCATGGCCACACAACTAACGATTGTTGCTGAGAACAATGTGGAGTTATTGATCATAGCTGGAGGCTTAGCTGGTTCCACAGGTAACACCGCAGTTGGTATTTCCACAGCTGTCATTACCTTTAATGGTCTTACGCAGGCATATATCGGGGATGGGGCCCGTGTCAATGCCTCTGTTGTTGCGGTAAATAGCATGACAACGGAACAAGTCCTAGTCATCGTCGCCAGCGGCAGTGTTTCCAGTTCCGTTACCGTAAATGGGGCAATTGCCGTCCTAGTATTCGAACAAGAAACGGCTGCTTATATAGGAAAGAATGCAACACTAAACACCACTGGCGGAGTGAATATCACCGCCGATGATGTGAGCGACATTGTGATTATTGCCGGTAACATCGGCGTCTCTGGCAAAGTGGCCGTGGGTGCTGCCAATATCACTGGAGTTTTCAACAAGCTTGTTACAGCATATATCGGTACGGATACAGCCGTGTTCAATAATGGTAATCATCCCATTTATATAGAAGCTACCAATACAGAAGATATCTTGTTTGTTGCCATCGGTTTAGGTGGTTCTGGCAATGTTGCCGTACAGGGTTCTATCATTGTGTTGGTGCTAGAGGATACAGTAACGGCATTTATTGCAGGCAATACCAATACAACATCTGCCATTACAACAGGCGGCAATATTGTCCTGTTAGCGGAAAATAGTCATGATATTCTCAATATTGCCGGTAGCGCTGTTGGCTCAGGCACAGCGGCAATTGGTATTGCATCTGCCATTACCACATTTAATGGTAGCACAAGGGCGTACATTGGCGAGAAGGCCAACTTGGTGGCTGGTGGAAATGGAGCAGCGCTTCTCTTCTATGATGGTTCCGTCCTTGGTGGCAAGGAGTTAACGAATGGTATTTTACTTGCGGCCCGCCATACGCAATTGATAGAGAATTGGGTCATTAGTGGTGGTGGTAGTGGTACAGTTACTGTAACCGGCTCTGTTAATGTGGTTGTGATGCAGCAAAAAACAGAAGCCTTGGTTGATGAGGTAGCTACCCTTACCACGAGCGGGCACATGTTGCTTTTAGCGCTGGATGCGACGACCATCAGTAACCGTGTGGGGACTGCTGGAGGAGCCGGCACTGTCTCCGTAGGGGTCTCCTCAGACACGATCGCCTTTAGCAAAAAAGTATGGGCACGCATTCTCGATGGTGCGAGCATTCTATCTGCGAAAAATATAATCGTGCATGCCAATAGCAAAGAAGCAATCCATGTGATTGTTGCAGGTGTGGGTGGTGCGGGTACTGTCGCCATTAATGCCGCTGTCTCAGTAATTGTGATGGAAAATGATGTGGTTGCCTATATTGGAACAAAAAATGGTACAGAAAACAAGCATGCAATGGCGGATGCCGACGGCTCCATTGTTGTGTTAGCCGAAGACGACCAGAGTATCAACGTCATTGCTGGTTCAGCCAATGGCTCCGGGACAGTCTCGGCAGCAGCCGGTAGCAGTGTGATTGTGATCAATAATCAAACCAATGCAAGTGCCGGCAGACATGCCGACGTCAATGCTTATGGTTTATTAGATGTTCTGTTTTACACAGGTGAAGCGGGTAGAAAACAGACTTGGTATAAGGGTCTGCTCATTGGCGCTTATAGTGTGGTCCATATTGAGCAAATCGTCTTTTGTGCCTCTGGGAGTGGTGCTGTGGCCGCAGCAGGTGCTGTATCAACCCTCGTATCCCAATCTCAAACACAAGCACAAATCCAAAGTTATGCCCGCATTAATCAGGGAAACAGACAAGTTCATCAACAATCGGTGCGAGTTGTTGCTGTCAATGAATCAAGTGTTGATGCCATAGATGGTGGTGCAGCCGGCTCCCTATATGTAGGCATTGGAGCCGCGGCGGTCGTTATTGTAGAGGATAAACAAGCGATCGCAGCCATCTCGGAATATGCCAGTGTATATGCTAAAGAGGATATCGACGTTATTGCCCGTACAAATAACAGCATCAAAACCATCGTCGTTTCTATGGGTGGTGCGGTTGTGGGCGTTTCCGGCTCAGCGGCGGTGGTGACCATCTCCGATTATACTCATGCCTATGTGGGAGCGTCAGCTTTTATAGAAGCCGGCCGTGATGTGCTCGTCGCAGCTTATGGTGTACAAAGTTTTAATCTAAATGCAGGTAGCCTAGCCGGTGGTGCTGTGGGGGTTGGGGGTGCTGTTGTTACCCTGACTGTGGTTGCCAACACTCTAGCCATTGTCTATGATAACGCTACCATTATTGCTTTAAATACCATTTCTTTTATCGCAAATAGCACGAGTAATAGTAGTGCCATAGTGGCAGGGGCTGGCATCGCAGGTTATGCGGCATCAGGTTCTGTCTTTGTGCTGGTGTTAAATTCGACAACACAGGCCATGGCTGGATCTTCGGTGCTGCTACATGCGGGTCAAGAACTGCTGATTAAGGCAGAAGATAAAAGCGTTGTCAACGGCTTGGCCGGCGGTGCCGCTTATGGTGGCTCTCTCGGTGTGGGAGGCGCGGTGGATGTTATTCTCTACCGTAATACCGTGACCGCTGGGATCGGCAGTTTTGCGGATGTGCGTGCAGGCTTTATTAATATCATAGCCATTGCGGACAGGACGATTATTGCCAAAACAGCGATGTTAACTGCAGGCAACGGTGCCGTCAGTGGCAGTGTCATTGTGATCTCGGTGGGAGCCGCCACAGATGGTGAGAACACCAGTAAGGCATTACAAACCGGGGATGGTAGCAATAATACCGTAAGCCAGACACAAACAGATATTAACGGCGCCATGCAGAAAAGCCAAGTGAACGTCGTGGATAATGAAAATAACCGTGAACATATAAATAAAGCAAATGCTGCGTTGCTCGCTGTTTCCATCAATTTGGGAAGTTTCTTTACCGGGTTGAATGTGTCAGATAAAACAACGGCCTTTATTGGTAGCGGTGGCACTACAACGGCTACTACAGGCGATATTATTGTCAAGGCCAGCGAAAAAACCACCATTGATGCTCTGGCTGGAGCCGTAGCGGCAGGCCAAGCCGCTCTAGGTGGGGCCGTTATCGTTGTCACTTTACACGGTACAACAGAAAGCTATCTAGGGGGAACCATCCAGTCAGCTGGCCATTTATCTGTAATTGCAGAGAATACCGTCCAGGCAAATAAGCTTGTCACGATCGCTGGCACAGGCGGTCCCATCAGTTTAGGTGGTTCCGTGGTGATTTTACAAGTTACAGGCACAGCAAAAGCGTATGTCTATGGTCATATTACCGTTATGGGTATGATCAATGTCCATGCCACTGGTACAATTACAACCACTGACCTGAAGGCCTATGCAGGTGCTGTTGGTGGCCTTGGCTTGGGAGCGGCCGTTGCCATTGTTACTATCGCTGGCGATGTCTCCGCCTTTATGGCAAGCGGGACCAATGTAACCAGTGCAGATGGCATCAGCGTTAAAGCCCTTTCTAATGTAACGACTGATGTCGAAGCGCTGGGAGCGGCGGCTGGTGTTGTAGCCATGGGTATCTGCATCGCCAATGTAAACATCACTATCTTTGTTACGGCCTATGCAGATCATATAAACGTAGTGAAAACCGGCTCCTTTGCAATATCAGCGGCTGTAATCAGTAGCGTACAGGTCGTATGCCGTGCAGCAACGGGCGGGATTATTGCATCAGGTAGTGGTGCTGTGGCTCGAATTGAATATAAACCAGTGGTGACCTCTTACCTCAGTGGTGATATCCATGAGGCTACAGGGAAAATTGCCGTGCAGGCCATAGGTTTTAGTAGTCAATTGCAGGCTACGGCTACGGGTGCAGCGATAGCCGTTGGCTTAACGGCGGGCGTTTCCCTTGCTGACATTATCATTACACCCCATGTCACTGCGTATATTGGTAGTGGGTCCATTGATGCTGCCAATGCCATTGAAGTGGTGGCGTATTATAATTTACTTGTCGATGAAAATAATCAAAGTACACACGGTGGGACGATCTCAGCCAAGGCTTGTGCCGGGGCAGCCGGTGCTTTAGCCGGGTTGCACGGGGCCATTGCCAACATTGTCAGTAATGGCACAATTAGAGCCTATATAACAGAGCAGACCATCATCGTAAGCGGTGACATTCTTGTCTCGGCGGGGGGCTATCAAAGCCTAGTCTCGCAAGGTGGGGGTATTTCCCTCGCTCTTGGCGCTGCCATAGGTGCCGTTTATGTTTCTGTCAATAACCAAATGCAAGTCACTGCCTATATCCAGAATACAGATATAGAAACAGCTGAAGCCATTACTATTAATGCGGTACTTGAAAATATCATTTCTGCTCATGCCATGGGCACCGCCGGTGGTTTGTTGGTGGCGGGCGGGGCACAAATTGCTGACGTATGGGAAAAATCGGCAGTTCATGCCTATGTAAGTGGAAACGGCAATACACTGCGATCAAATGCCAATGCCATAACCCTGCTCAGCCATAACGGCAATACCGTATCTACCAGGGCGGAAGGATGTGCCTTAGCTGGCTTTATAGCAGGCGGTTATACAAAAACGAATGCGATCATCGAAAACTCTGCCAAACTAACTATATCTTCTGGGATAACATTATGGGCGTTTGAAGATATTATGCTTTTCGCCGATAGCGTTAACCAAGTCAACACCTATAGTAGCGCATCTGCGGTAGCCTTAGGTGGTAGCGTAAATGATGTGGATGCCTATGCTAAAATATTTAATACTACGGCCGTAGCCGTCGGCGCATCAGCGAACCTCTATGCAAATAAAAACATAAATATACAGGCCATCGCGGTCCAATACTATAGTGCGTATGCTACGGCCATTGCCGGAGGATTTTTGGCAATAGGGGTGGCTAGGGCTCAGCAGGATGCCAACAGCGTTATCTCCATTGCTATCTCGGATTACGCTACGCTTATCGCCAATGGTTTCATTTACTTGCAGACCGATTCAAGGGGTTTACCCACGGGGGCAGTTTCCGTATCACATGCCATTGGTGGAGCTGGTGGGGCAGCTGCCGATGCCAGTGTTCTTTCCCGCTTGAATACAACCGTCTCGTCGACAATCTCCACCGGTACTGGGGTAGAAATTCGCTCTAACTCAAATGACGTAACATTATATGCAACTGGAATTATCGGCAGTAGAGCGTATAGTAAAATTAAGTTTACCGTGGCTGCCTTAAGTTTTCTGGCTACTGTGGCCAAAGCAACGAATGTCATTCATGCAAATGTCATCTTGGGCAATGGTACCCGTATTGAGGGTATGCATGTTATCATGCACGGAGAAGTGGCCAAGGTTGATTCTTATGTGGAAGCCTATTCTGAAACAGCGTCCATCGTTAACACGCAATCACGACCCTGGGCATATTTGCATACAACCGCTGCGGGCGGCGTGTATGGCACAAATGTTACGTTAATCGGTGTGAGTAAACTCGGTCTGTATGGCACTGTAAATCACCTGATACTCAGAACATATAGTTATGGCTACACAGCCGGGGGCACCGGATCCATTATTTCCACATCGGAAAACTATGTGAGGGTACATGGCACCGTTAATATTCAAAATGGTGCCGGCGAAGATGTCTCTGTATTGAAAGGGAAGGATATAGAAATTATCGCCACGTCCCCTCGAGAGAGCGAAACTGTTTATGTAAATGTAGCCGAGTATAAAGCCGATACTGTAGTTGAATACGTGTTGAAAGCAATTACAAAGGTTATGCAAGTGGTAGAAAAGGTTACTCAAAAAGTCGTGAAAAAGTTACCCTGGCCGCTAAATAAAATCGTGTCGTGGGTCGTGCGTACAGTTGTACGAACGGTTACATATATCGTGAATGTATTGGTTGAAGTTATTCTCCAGAGTGAAACAGACACAATCTTGAAAGGGAATTACATTAGCCAAAACAATGTCATCTTGAATGGCCACATATACTACGGCGCCAACGTTCCCATTGCCATTATCATAAATGAGTATGGTGATGTATCGGGTGCACCGGGTTTAGGTTATGTGAAAGATGAGGCAGCAGGTACCATTACCCTTGAATCGTTTGTCTCAGCGGCAACAGGAAGCCTGAATATTACTTCTTATATGGGCAGGATAGCAGGAAATGTGGTTGTTTATACCAATGCCATCATTTCAGAGTTCACAATAATTAATCATTCTAATTATCATCTAATCATTAATGGCTTAAATTTAGTGGCCAATGATTCAGACACCCATAGTGATTATAACTTCTACTGCTCCACGTACGATCTTGTTGTTACGGATGCTACGGAGATTATAGAAGCCCCCATTATCTCCATAACTAGCACCAAGGGCAAGGATATCATCTTTAATGGTAAGATATCCACCTACTCCGCTACACTCATTGTGCTTACCGAGGGCAATGTATATATGAACGCCTCAGCTGCCTTGGAAGTCAATCAGGTAGAGATTTACGCTCATGATGTGGGACGTGCGGCACAGCGAATTATTGTCTATCTATTTCTCGTAGAAAATAGTACGGGTGCTGATGTGAAACCACAGGTGATCATCCATGCAAGTGGTGATATTTATGCATCTATCAATGTCAGAAGATATATTGATAATATCGCTGGTGATATAGATATTAGTCAAATTTCTCTTTTAGATGGCGCAAGAGTCGTTTCCATTATTGGGCAGGGTGTGGTGGATGTAATCTTCCCTAGAGCCGCTTTGATTGTGGCTGAAAAAATGGAGACATCAACAAGCTCTACCTATACGTACGAATACTATGAAATCATACAGACTCCCATCACGGATGCCATTGAAGCCTATTGGGAATATGAGAAGATTCTCATCGAAGATGATCTCTATTTGGCGGTAGTATATAATGAGGCAACTGGGAGCTATGAATATCTCTACTTTACAGACGCAGATTATACGCAGCCATTTATTGTGCCCGACGGTTACCGCGTAATTACAGAAAACGATGGTGACCTGGATACATACTACCTACTTAGCAATGAAGCCCAAACCGGCTATCGTTATGTGGGCGGCGACAATGATGGGCAGGAATACGAATACGATGAGGATAGTATTATCATCTTTGACCGTGAACAACAGCAATATTATCTTGTTACAACGATCCTGGTGACGATTGTAGCAGATCTACCTGAAACGATTACGTCCTTCGGATCCCAAATAACTGTCTATGCAGTAAATGGTGTCTATTACATAGAAGAGATGCAAGGAAACAAGGTTGATATCTCCGTAACATCCACTCCTGCCACGCAAAATACCTTGGTAATTGAAGGTAGTGTCTCTGCAGTTAATACGCTGAGTATTAGAACATATCATAGCGGAGATATTCTCATCACGGGGTCTGTTACGACAAGCGGTTCTTTGCTGGAAATCGTAGCAGCGGGAATTGTGGAGATTAATGGAGATGGGCAAATCAGAGGAGATCTGGTCAATACGGATGTCTACCTTGAAAGTAGAGCCATCAGCACAAATAAAACAGCTTCAAACCGCGTTGATCTAGCAGGAAAAACCATTGAGATTATCACGGTCTCCGGTGTGGGAAGTAGTGGTAATCCCATCGCTGTTGATTCTGGAATACAAGGTTTATCTGTAACCGCCAGCGCTGGCGATATAGACCTCGTCAGTTATATTAGTCCCATGTATGTGAATCAAATTATCTCAAGCGGCCTTGTCGCTCTTACATCCAAACAAATGATTCTCAATGCCTGGGATAACACCGCGGCCAATATTCTTGCTGCGACCTTGAAGCTACAAGTGAGTGAAGGTGGCATTGGTGAGTCTACAAAATTCCTACTCGTTAACACAATGGATGCGATTGATATAACAGCCTCTGGCTCAATCTATCTCAAGCAACTAGATAAAGTGGCTATACTGGAAAATTTATCAAGCTTGCATGGTTCTGTTTATTTTGTAGCAGAAAACAATATTAACGTCATTTATGTTTCTGCACTGGCTTCGGTATATCTAGAGAGCTTACATGGAGCTATTCTCGATGGACGTACGGACAGCTCTGCGAGTATTGTGGCAAATGAGATCACGCTTGTTGCGAACAATACCATAGGTACTCAGACCAAAGACGTAACCATCAATATAGGTGAGGGTATGCTAACCGCTTCTGCGCAAGGAAGTATCTATTTGATTCAGCCTAACGGGGATGTAAAGATAGCGTTATTGGAGAGCATAAGCGGTTCCATAGTGTTTACCGCTCAGGGTGATATCCAAATTGATACTGTGCGGGCAAAACACGACGTCTTTATACAGACTGCAGGTAGTATTGATGGTGTTGGCGATGAAGAAGCTGTAAATATAGAGGCTTGCAACCTTGTGCTTCGCGCCAATGGTGCGATTGGTGCAATGAACAGACCATTGGTTATTTACATCACTGGTACAGTGGGCGCCTCCGCCGAGTATGACATTGTGATTGTTAGCCTAGGAACAGAGGACATAACAATTGCTTCGCTGATAAGCGAGCAGGGAAATATATACCTGACATCAATAGGCAATGTTACTATTCTTGAAATGCAGGCTGGAAATATCATAGTAGAGGGTCAGAACGATGTAACGATTGAGATGATGGTTTCCGCGGAAACTAATGTATATGGTCTTGGCAATGTAGTGCTAACCAATGTGAACACCGGAAATATCACGGTTGAAGGTCAGGGCGATGTAACCATCGTAACGATGCTTGCCAGGGAAACTCAGGTAAGGGGTCTAGGTATTGTCGCCCTAACGGATGTAACCGCTGGGAATGTCATAGTAGAGGGTCAGAATGATGTAACCATCTCTGTGTTAATTGCTGAGAGCATTTTGGTTAGGAGTCTGGGTGACGTCACAGGAACTGAAATGAGAGCTAAAAACTTTGTTGACCTGAAAGCAGTTGCTATTTATAGCGGTGGTTTACCAGAAGAATCAGCGGATATTTTTGCCCCGATTATAACTTTGCAAGCTAATGATAATATAGGAACCGCAGCACAGTTCGTGACTTTGTGGCAAATGGAAAATGGAACGATAACGGTCACAGCGGGTGATGATATCTTTATCAGGAGTGCGGGCGATGTTCCTCTCAATGTGGAAGAGCTCGCTAGCCATGCTGGCGGCATTATCTTCACAGCCGCAACTACGGTCACGATGAATGCAGTAAGCGCCCTTACGGACATTGCAATTACAGTTCATGATGGGAACCTGCATCTGCTGAGCATCATTACAAAGCAAAAGATAAGCATTATGGTTAAGCGTGGTTCTGTTATCGGTGAGGGCGAGCTAGTAGCCAATATTTTTGCCCAAGAAATGGTAATCACGGCATCAGACTATGTGGGGAGTGAGGAAAGGCCACTCTTGACCCATACGGAATTTGTATCCGTGTTGGCTGGGAAAGATATTGAGCTAATCGATATTGCCGGAGACATTGTTGTCAAGCAGTTGGTCAGTGATGCCGGACAGATCCATCTTCAGTCCGCAGGTACAATCTATGTTGCTGAAGTGAAAAGTCCATTACAGGTCCGACTGGTGGCAAACGGCGGCATCTATGCCAGTGGCACAGACGTCAATGTTACAGCCTCCGATCTTTACTTGTATGGCCCAGAGGGAATTGGGTTAGCGCAAATGTGGCTAGTGATTGCTTTACAAAACGAAGCGACATTACATGCGTATGCAAACGGTTCTATCTATCTTGCTCATGTTGGGGGTCAGATTCATGTGATCATGGTAGAGAGCAAGAATGGTGATGTATGGCTCACGTCCACGGGTGATCTCCTTCTTGAAAACATTGTGAGTCAAGGTTTAGCAGCTCTTGAAGTAACAGCCGGGGGTATATATAACCATAAGATAGCTGATGGAGCCAATATTAGAGCTTCAGCCATAGAATTACAAGCACAAACAGAGATAGGTGAAAAGCAGGCGCCACTAGTAACAGACGTAGTAGGTGCAGCTACCATCAAAGCCTATGCTGCCACTTCAATTTATCTTACCAATCTCTCACAGGTTATTCATATCCTAGATATGCAAAGCAGTGAGGGAGATATTGTGGTGATGACACTGGGTACTATTTATATAGCTAGCATGCAGGCGATGCAAATTGAAGTGAGTACAGATAAAGCGATCTATAGTGAAAACGCAGATCTTACTAATTTATCTGCTGATAACATTTACTTGCAGGGCTTCTCCATCGGAGAGCGCAACCATGAGTTATCCATTGAGACTATGCTAGGAAACCTATATGTCACAGCTTTAGAGGGTGTATATATTAAAGGCGTGCAGAATTCGCTACGCCTAGGGCAAATTCAGGTGTTGGATGGACCCCTTGTCCTCCTTTCTGAAGTCTCTCTCCTAAACGGTTTAACTAACGAAATCAACATTATGGCAAATGGGATTGAGATAATTGTCAGTAATGGCGATGTTGGAACAAAGCTGAACCCCATTACCATGGATTCTGTTGAAGGCAGCCTGGTACAACTCTCTGCTGCGGGTAGTATTTATCTAAATGAGATGAATGGTTCTTTGCTTATAGCGCAGATCTTCGCCGGAGAAAATGCAGAGATTACAGCAGCGCAAGATATGCTAGGTCTATCTAGTGATACCCCCAATGTTGTGGCAACCCAGGCCGTATTGATTGCTCTTGAGGGCAATATCGGATCGCCTGAAACTCCGTTAACGGTGAGCTCAAGTACGATATCGGCTTTCGCAAAAGATTTTATTCATCTTAAATCTTCCCAGGCCATGGATGTTACAGAAATGGTAGCACAAGAGGCTATCTTCTTAGAAGCTTTCAATATCTCTGGCGGAGGTCTAGCAACAAAGCATTTTGAAGCCATGGCAACCAATTCCTTAGGTAGTGAGAGTGAACCTTTCTCCATAACCGTTCAAACGGTCGCTTTACAAGCGGGATATGGTGTATACGTGAGCAATACCGGTGACTTACGTATTGAGAATATAACGGCAAGAATAGTGGAGCTCGAGGCAGACAGCATCAAAATGTTGGCAAACACAAGCCCTGCTATTGTTGCTTTCGCATTAAAACTTGTTGTCAAAACCGGTATTGGCGAGCATGAGCAAGCTCCTTTTGCGGTCAATGTCAATAGATTTACAGGACAAACGGCAATCGGATCCATTTATTTCAAAAATGCCAAAAGTATTGTTGTGGCAAACATCGTAGCGCCTACTAGTGTGTATTTGTTAATTAGCGGGTCTCTAACCGGTAACGGGTTAGCGGTTACCACTGGCAAGTTTATCTTTAATGCAACCTCCGTTGACCTTATAGGCAGCGTTAAGCATATCGAAGGTCGCAGCAGAGGAAACGTAGTCTACGTAAATAGGGGCGCATGTATCATTGGCGGAGCCGATGCCGCTTATGAGGGGATAACGGCCGGCGGCTCCATAGCGGTGACGGCCATGAGTCCGCTACTAATTCAGGAAAATGTAACAGCTACTGGTCAAGTTACACTGTTTGCAGGGCATTCATCTATGCTAGATGACCTAGTGCTTGCCACAGGCACCGTCGTGCAAAGTTTAGCAAGTGCTGTCCACCTCTATGCGGGAGACCAAATTGTTGTGCCCCTGGGGGCTCGCATTCAAGCAGCGACAGCAGTGATGCTGGTGAGCGGATACGAGAACCTAGATGCGAAGAATACGTCTCTTACCGTGCTAGGTAAGATCCAGGCTGCGACCACCACACTTTGCGGTGGGGCAACTATGCAGGCTGTACTGAGGGATACCATGGGGTCGGTCACAATTATAGCTGCAGCAGCAGGCAGCAAAGTAGACATTAAGGTGGAATCCCTTGGGGGTGACCTGGTTGTAACCGGTGGGTCTGGGCGCGATCATATGCATGTTGATATGTCTACTGTAAGCGGAGGAGCATCCCGAAAAATTAACATTAACGGGAGTGGTGGCAATGATGAATATTATCTCTTGCTTGCTGCCCTTGGCCAGCAGAATATCTATACAATTTCTGGAGCGGGTACAGTAACAATGGAGACAACGCACAACGATGAGTCCCTCAATTTCTATCATGACCGTATTACGCTCGATGCAGGACGAGGTGCCGAGACCCTTTATATAGACAGGACGCTTGTCTGTGTTCTACGTAATCTTGGCGGAGATAACCGATTCGATTTCTATGATACACCTTGCAAAATAATGCTTGAAACTGGCAACGGTAACGACAGCTTCCAGCTTGGCAAAATAACTCAGGCTACGGAGAGTGGCACCCGAACGACAGAGGGATGGTTATCAAGAGGAACAAGCCATGATTTAGAAATTAAGACGTCCGGTGGTAACAACAGCATTGTCATTTTATCAGCAAAAGCGCCTTTACGCATTGTAACTGGAGATGGCAATGATCTGTTCACAATTAAAGCTTTTATTGAAGAACTAGATAAAGGACAGCTACGAAAGTATGAGAACGCAGCCATTGTTTTAGATGGTGGTGGAGGTAGTAACCAGCTGACGATGATCAAATCGGCTTACTTTGATCTCATTAAATTAGAAGCAGGCTCCCTAGTGGGTTCAGGATTTGATCTTAGCTTCAACAATATGGGTGAAGTGGGTATTGTCGCCTTTACCCCGGCTCAAGATGCCACAGATACCATTACGACAGGGCAGCTCATCAAATATAGTGTCATCCAACTGGCGGAATCAAAAATACTATACGTGATGATCGCTATCCTAATTATCCTCGCAGCGCTCGTTGGTTACCTTAGCAAAAAGAAAAAACGTATTACTCCCACCAGTTCCACGGATGTAAGCATGTAAAACAGATTGTTAACATAAAAAATATGGCAATAACAAAATATTTCCCTCGGAGTGAGGGAGATAGATCTATTATCTAAAATGAGTAGGACCTGCAAGGCGAAGGCTGATGCAAACGAACGCAAAACGATCGTATTGCATTAGCCTTTTTTTGTGCACAATGACACATGTTTCATAGAATTGTTGATTATGGGAAATGTAATTGTGATTGTTTATTAAAGCAAAAGGAGAAATAAAAGTGACTGTAGATACACAGATGCAGCAAGTATTAGCAACGGCAAAGGGCGTGCAGGCGAGTTTTGAAACCTTTTCATTGCAAACTAAGGATGAAGCAGCAAAGCAAATGTATACCGAAGCTGCACAACAGCTACAACTTGTTGTTGATGGGTTAGAAAAGCGAATGGAGCAAGTTGAAGAAGAGGAACCTCAATACCGTCAATAGATTTCGCATGCTTGTTAAAGTTCAAAAATAACCTGAAGGCGATACAGAATCTCCTCTAACGTTGTATTAGCTTCCAATTCATCCTTTTGCTTTATTGCTTCTCGCAAGACAAGAGTTTTTACTTCTATTTCCTTATAGTCTTCTGCTTCACCTAAAAGTTGTAATTTCCATTTACGGTTTTTGTAGTGATTTTGGAAATTGCCAGTGTTGGTAAGGGCTTGCCGCCATTCTTGATTATTAATTTGCTGCTGTAACTCTATCACTGTACTAAATAGTACATCATCTTTTTCCGATTTAAAAACACTACAACCTGTTGTGATGAGTAGAAGTGCAACCAACACCATAGACAGCTTTAATGTACTTAATTTACGTATCATAAATCCTCCCATTTCATTCTAGTAGTAATTGCTTCATTTTAGTTTATCCCATCATGTGAAATAGAACAGCAATCAAAAGGATGGTTTTATGACGGACTCAACACATGTTTTAGTAAGAGGTATTACCGGATTTTTTTTCATGTTTATTTTAGCACGCCTAATGGGGAAAAGACAGATTACGCAAATTACGTATTTCGACTATATTGTTGGCATTACCATTGGCAGTATCGCGGCAGAGTTAACCTTTAGCACGTATATTCGAATGTCTAATTTTATAATTGGCATGACAATCTGGGCGGTAATCCCAATTATTATTTCTAAATTGGAAATAAAATCTCTTACTTTTCGCACGCTCATGGAAGGCAAATCAACAGTAATTATAGAGAACGGGCAGATCCTTGAAGAAAACTTAAAAAAAGAAAGTGTTACAGTTGATGAATTGATGATTTTGCTACGCAAAAAGGATGTATTTACGCTTGCCGATGTGGAGTCTGCCATCTTAGAGAAAAATGGTGAATTATCCATTATGAAGAAGAGTGAACTGGAAGCGTTGACGCCAAAAGATATTGGTCTGACGATGGAAAAGCAAAAAGCTCCTTCTATTGTTATTCTTGATGGCAACGTTATGGAAAAGAATCTGGTTGACTATGGGTATACAAAGGAGTGGTTGCTAGGGGAGATTATGAAGCAGGGAGCGAAGACGTATGCCGATGTTTTTTTAGCGCAAATTGATTCCATGGGCACTGTATTTGTTGACCTTTATCACGATACACTGAAGATGCCGCAAATGAAAGAAAAGTTATTGGTGGCGGCTAATATTAAGCAACTTCAAGCAAGTCTGATTAATTTTTCTCTCCAATCGCAAAATAAGGACGCTAAAGAGATGTACCAAGGGTATGCTACACAAATGGATAAATTAGTAAGTGAAATGGCTGTTTATTTAAAAGAGTAACATTACTGATCACTTGTTACCAAAAGTAAAGATAATACCGTTCAATCTAGAGGAAAATGTGGTATATACGCTTGGCAAAAAAAGAGCAGGGCTTAGATATGAATCTAGCC
>JANKMV010000400.1 GCA_024650095.1 Bacillota bacterium
GTCAGCAATGAATAGTATCTTAGTGAAACAAACTAAAACCCGGCACGTGTTGCGTGCCGGGTCAGTTTGCACTGTAAGGATTTTATTGCTTGCAGTTAGCCAGGCGTTTGTGTACTAGGTTTGATAAGTGCGCCGTTCTTACTCTGCGATATGGCAACCCAGACAGTCTTCATAGGTTGTGTTTGCGAAGGAGAACATTTGATCATGTGTAGCCACGATGGGTTCATGACAGCGTAAACACTCACTGTATGTATCTTCGGTGGGGTGTGGAGTGTTAGGGGCGCCACCATGGCATTTCATACAGTCCTCACTAGCAAAAGTACCAAACTGTTCTTTATGCCATGCTGATACATTTCCGTGACAATCGGTACAGTTTTCATCGTACTGATCAACCCTGTGACTAACCAGTTCTGGACCAGCGACGGACTGTGCAGGTACAAGCATAGTCCCCTTAACATACCAAGCAAAGGCTGCCATGACAACGAGCGTGAGTAGTAAAAAAACTTTTTTATTCATTAAGGCCCTCCTGTTGTAAGAAAATAGGTTCATAAAGGCATTTCTATTATTAGCAAAACGCCTGATTGATATTATCACAAAAAGTACAAATCTTATTCAATTCTATCAAGCAGAGCCCTGCTGGCATCTAACAAAAGCTACAATACGTTTCATTTATATTCATTAGGGAATAGTAAAACTATGACTACTAAAGGGGATTACAATGATGCAGGAGATTCAAGAAAAATATGTTCAACGGATTTTTGAATCCATAGCACTCCATTATGATAGAATGAATGCCGTCATTAGCCTCCATAAGCATCATCAATGGCGCAGGACTACAATGAAGTTAATGAATGTCAATCCAGGAGAGAATATTTTGGATCTTTGCTGTGGTACGTGTGACTGGACTATCGCTTTAGCAACCGCCGTTGGGCCTACTGGCAAAGTCTTTGGTTTAGATTTCAGTCCTAGTATGCTAGCCATGGGTAGAGAAAAAATTGAAAAAGCCCATGTGGCTAATATCGAGCTCCTAACGGGGAATGCATTAGAAATACCTTTTCCCGACAACTGTTTTGATGTAGTCACCATTGGTTTTGGACTTCGTAATACGACGGATTATCCACAAGTAGTAAAAGAAATGTATCGCGTACTTAAGCCTGCGGGAAAAGTGGTGTGCCTAGAAACTTCTGTACCGACAATTCCTGGATTCAGGCAACTTTTTATCTTTTATTTCCAAATTGTGATGCCATTCTTGGGGAAAGTATTTGTTAATAACTATGAAGCGTATAACTGGTTACAACAATCAACCATTGCTTTTCCAAGTAAGGAAAAACTTGCATGCATGTTCGCAGAAGTTGGCTTCTCTCACATAACATATACTTCTCATACCGGTGGAGTTGTGGCAACGCACATTGGAATTAAATAACATAACTAATTAACTTACGAACAGATGCTGTTAACTAATGCTTTAGCTGACAAAGATAGCACGAATACAATGGAGGAAATATTGAAGGGAATGGGAGCGAGAGTTGTATGACAGCAAGAACCGTAGCAAGTAAGATAAAAATAAAAAAAGGATATCCAAATCATGAGAAGAATAGCAAATGTGGAGGTGATAATCATTACTATAGAAAAGGCAGCTACAGAACTAGCGCAAGTACTTAAGGAAACAGAAGAGTACGCAAATCTACGCGCAGCACAAGCCCGTATTAAACTTGACCCCACTGCTCAAAGCATTATCGCAGAATTGGAGCAAGTACAGGGACGTATTCAAGAGTTACACTCCCAAGGGTTGCCAGTGGAAGAGGATATTCAGAAATTAGTACCTGTGGAGCAAAAAGCTCTCCAGAACCCGACGTTATCTCGTCTTTTCCAAGCACAAGAACAATTTGGTGAAGTTATGAAAACGGCAGATAAAATTATTAATAAGGAATTGGCTGATTCTGAGTAAGTGAGGAACCTGTAAGCCCTAGGCTTCAGGTTCTTTTGTCTTTGAGAGTTTGTCTGATGCCATAAACGCCATGATGTATGGTGTAACACGTCCCTTTATTTTATAATTATCTGTACCACAAGATTGGTTTACCGCTAATGAAAAAAAAGTAGTAAAAACGACAAAGTTTTATAAGGATGGTGGGTCAGCGCTATGTACTTGCCACAAAACAGATTTGAAACCGCCACAAAAAAATGGTTTATTAGGAAGAGTCACGCGTATCTTTTCTTTTAAAGAAAGAATTTAATATAGTCACAATCGTAACATGCATACGAATACGATTAAATAACTTGTTCATCCCGCAAAAGATGAACAAGTTATTTAATTTGCTCATTTTAGTTTCTTGTGGTATAA
>JANKMV010000401.1 GCA_024650095.1 Bacillota bacterium
GACTCTAAAAAATCAGCAGAACAAATTAACAGCCTGCGGAACGGTCAAGACCGTTCCCTACATCTCGTAACCTGTACGTAAAGAAGCGTATTGACGTCATATTTTCAGATTTCATTAGGTATTTCTTGTTCCATTCAATCGCGAGGGATGATTTAGTTTTTGTAGTGTAGAGATAAGAAATGATAGCTCAATACAAGGAAGTGATAAGAAAATGTCGAACTACTAAGTTAGATCATTGTGGACTATCATCACATGTATTGGCAATCATTTATGTCTAATACAGATAGAAGAAGTGTTTATACTTTTGTTTCGGAGGAGGAGCGCATCATGAAACGATACAAGCACTATCGTCACAAAAATACAGCTAGGAGACCTTGGTCCCGACGCCTCCTGCCTTTGCTATTGACTCTACTCCTGGCAGTTACCACAACGGGTTACCGCTACCGCGATAATCTTTATGCTTATTGGGAAGCAAAGGAGCCTACAGTTTCGGATCCAGAGAGTGTGCCAGTGGATGCACCATCTACACCTGAAGTGAAGCTTCCTGAGGAGGTAGAGGAAGTGGTGGACGAGCCTTCATTATATCCCCCGCCAACGGGTGAAGTGATACAGCTGGCCGATGGGGATTATCTGCTAGCCCTAGTAACCAAACAGACAAGTTTAGGAAACTACAAACCAACGGACCTAGTATCGATACCAGACGAAATGAAACTATATGACTCTCCATACCAACTGCGCCAAGAAGCATACCTGCATTTACGTGAAATGTGGGAAGCGGCTCGAGCAAATGGTGTTGATTTATTCGTTAATTCGGCCTATCGTAGTTATACCACACAAGAGCGAATCTTTACCAACTACGCCGCTGATCATGGTGAAACGAAGGCAAACCAATTTAGTGCTCGTCCTGGTCAGTCTGAGCATCAGTTGGGAACAACGGTGGATCTAGCAATCCCAGGCTACGCACTTTCATCAAGATTTGGCAGTACATCATCCGGTGAGTGGCTTGCTGAGAACGCCTATCTATACGGGTTTGTTATGAGCTATCCAGAAGGGTCCACTGAGTTGACAGGATATATCTATGAGCCTTGGCATTATCGCTATATCGGTGTGGAGAACGCAGCTACATTCCAGGCAACAGGCTTAGTACTGTGCCAATTTCTTGAACAACAACCGCAGCAGTGGCAACAATAATAGACTAATAATAGGATCCTTTTAATGGGCAGATAATAATGTCTGTTAGGAGGATTTTTATCTCTGCCCATACAGTCTGACGTGAGGCTACAGGGATGATAAGCGCTGTAGCCCATTAACCTGGCAGAACGCGTACACATTTTCTTTGAAATGAATAGGGGGGATGCAAATTGTGTGAGTTCTGCACTCAGCATGGTGAAGGAAAGAAATGGTATGAGGTTATGCAAAATTATTCGGCCCAACTGTTGTGGCAGCAGGATCGGCAAACATACATACGTCACTTTTTCCCCAATGTACAAAAGAAGGCGCAGGGAAATATCGCGAAGTTAACGTGGGCTAAACAACATTTTCCTTCCGTGTATCGCTTTATACGCAACATTGGCACAAACCATATGAAAAAGATCCACTTCGGACAGGTCGTACCCCTTGAGGATGCAGAAAAAATAATTGATATGGTGCAGTCCATCACAAGAATTGCTTGCGTTTGTAGAAGTGTGACCGCAGGAAAGAAGAATGGGCGCTACTGCCTTATGTTGGGCATCGATCCCTATCATACTGGGATAGACTATGGAGATTTACGTAGTAGTTTAGAAACAATTTCACAGGAAGAAGCAAAAGCTCTCTTACACCAATTTGACCAAGAAGGATTGGTGCATTCCGTTTGGACCATGAAGACTCCCTTTATTGGGGCACTTTGCAACTGTGACCAAGATTGCCTCGCCTACCGGGTACAAATACACTCACAACTGCTAGATCTAATGTTTAAGGCAGAATATGTTGCGACCATTGATAACGCAAACTGTAGCGGCTGCCGCCGCTGTGAAAAGCTTTGCCAATTTAATGCGATCCAGTATGAACGCGGGCGCTGCACCATAAACGCGCAACAATGCTACGGTTGCGGTGTCTGTCGACAAGCTTGTACTGTTGATGCCATTACCTTACAAGCAAAAGTATGAGCCAATAATCTACCTTTATTGTCGCAAACGTGAGCAGAATGCAAGTAACCAAAAAAGGATGGTTCCTGTGGAGTTCAGGAACCATCCTAGCACCATATTTATTCACTATCTGTATTAGCGATAGAACAACGCAGAATATCTATCATATGCGGCACGCATGAGCGGTTCTACTCGATCAGCAATCGGTG
>JANKMV010000402.1 GCA_024650095.1 Bacillota bacterium
GACATTAAAGGCCACGTAATAATACGAATAAAAATCGTTAAAATTATTATGGATAAGTAGTTGATCAATTGTTGTTTCGGCAGGGATTGTTAGGGTTTGAGGAGTACGTTGTAGGACCGCTGTGGCTAGTCCGAAGTATTTGATAGTGATATTCATCTTGTTCACCTTTCCTTGTACATAAAGGCTGCCCGTCGCTGTGACTGGCAGCCTTTAGTTTTAGTATGACATTTGTGGGTACGCAATGCGCTAATACGAGAGATACACTCGAGATATTTTCTTGTAAGCTTATTCTCCGTAGAGATCTTTAATTACATCTTCAAGCCCACCTAGCTTGCGTAATGACTCGAGGGAAGGTTTGCCTGTAGTCATATCCCAGTTGAGATGTGTAAAAAAGTTTTCACCAAGGAGGTCACTATCAATGGTAACATCAGCCACAGGACCCGTTGTTTGTGGTGGCTTCCCTACACTACGTGTAGGTATAACAAAGTCCTTAGGTGTCAATCCCTCTCTAAGGTTAAACGCTTGGCGCATATTGAGAATGCGTAGACCCGTAGTAAGCTTATCTTCGGCCGTAAATGGTTTACCCGTTACAGCTTCGACATACTTACGTTCAGCATCTTCCACTCTTCCCATGGACATAAAGAGGCAGAAGCCCGCACAATTTTGAATCTCTGTATTTGCGGTCAGCGCCACATCAAGTTGACCGGTGTTTTCGTAGTTATACTTATCTCCTGCACCATGCATTTGCATAAAGCCTAATCCACCTTTAACGTGGCGTCCAGGGGTGGGGTCGTATTGATAGGTGCGAGCGAATCCTGGAGCCAGTCGTGGATCATGCATGGGTAATTCTATTCCCAGTACTGTTTGTAGGTATTCGGCACCTTTGCCCCACTTCTTGGCAGCATAGGCAGAACCATGAGCAAGCACAGCGCCGCAACCATCTTGATCCGCTATTTTTTGTGTCATGGCTACAATGGCCTCGCCATTACCCCAGGTTAAGTCGATGCCATCTAATTCTTCTTTACTCAGTAAACCATTCGTGTAACATTCCATAGCCCAAGTAACGGTACCACCGGTAGAGATGGTATCCAATCCGTAGCGGTTACAGATTTCGTTTGCCTTCATAACTGCATCGGCTTCCGAATTTAACATCATGCTACCGAAAGCGGCCGATGTTTCATATTCGGGACGCTCTGTTTGCTCAAGAGGCCAACGCCCAGTCTTCACGACATATTCAGCGCCACATCCCAAGGGACAATTATGACAAGCATATTTTTTAACTTTAAATTGGTCAAGTTCAGCTGCCCCTAGTTTTAGAGCTGCCTCTTCTCCATAATCCACGACTCCTACGCCACCCCAGTTTTTAACTGGAGAGTCACCACTTAACGCGGAAGCAGGGGTGCCAGCTCCGGTACCCATCGTACTAAAGCCTTGAATACCGGGGTTGTTTTTCATATTGGTGGTGAATTGTCGATTAATTTCCATCACTGCATCGGCATCACCCATGGGGATTTCCATGGTACCACGAACAGCAATGGCTTTTAATTTCTTGGAGCCCATGACGGCGCCACCGCCACCTCTACCTGGCGCACGATGGCCATCATTGATGGGACAGGCGAGTAACGACATTTTTTCTCCCGCGGGGCCTATGGCCACAACGCGCACTTTAGGTTCACCCGTCTCTTCAATCAAGGCGGACCATGTTTCCTTGGTATCTTGCCCCCATAAGTGCGTTGCATCTCTTACCTCAACCTTACCATCATGAATCCAGAGATATACAGGGTTAGGTGCACAACCAGAGACAAAAACAGCATCGAATCCAGCTTTTTTTAATTCGGGGCCAAAGAATCCCCCAGAATTTGCATCATTCCAGCCACCCGTTACAGGAGATTTGTGAACTAATGTATAGCGACCACCAAACAATGCCTTTGTGCCCGTGACGGGACCTGTAACGAAGCCTAATACGTTCTCGGGACCTAACGCATCTACACCCGGCGGCATCATCTCATACAGTACTTTAGCGCCAATGCCATATCCACCCATGAAATCCCTAGCTAACTCTGCGGTAAGTCCTTTTTCCTCAAAAGTGCCGCTTGTTAAGTTAACAAACAGCATTTTGCCAGCGTATCCAGCTAACATTTGCAACTCCTCCTTATTTTAAACTCAACTCTAGGGTATATATATTCTAGCGTTGACTCACTTCATACATAAAGTAATGATTCTTCAGTAGATTTTAGCAAAACACTCCCGTCTACTGAAATATTATTAACGTAGGCAATTGTACAAAACAATAGTACATTTTCTGATAACTTCGACATTTCTCTACTTATC
>JANKMV010000403.1 GCA_024650095.1 Bacillota bacterium
TGCAACATCGGCATAGAGTGTGGTACTGGTAGCCTGATACGCCTCTAAATAAGCAATGGCTAGCATGGCTTGGTCGTAGAGCATTTTTTCAAAGTGAGGTAAAAGCCAGTAGCGGTCTGTAGAATAGCGATGAAAGCCAAAGCCGATATGATCATAAACGCCCCCATTGCGCATGGCCACCAGTGTTTTTTCCACCATCTCTAGCGCTTTCTTAGTGCCTGTTCGTTTCCAGTAGCGCAGAAGAAAAGATAAGTTATGCGGCGTGGGAAACTTTGGTGCGGAGCCAAAGCCGCCATACTGGGAGTCAAAGCGCTCGTTTACTTGCTTAAATGCTTTGTGTAAGACATTCTCACCCGGTTCTTCTCCCGGGGTAACTAAGGACAAAGCTTGTAAGTTATCCATCACAAGAGACGCAGTTTGCTGCAAATCATCCCGTGCCGTTTGCCATAACTTTTCGATTCGCTCCGCCAGTTCTACGACTCCCATACGTCCAGCGATTGATCTTTTGGGAAAGTAGGTACCAGCAAAGAAGGGTCGCTTATCTGCAGACAGTAAGATTGTTAATGGCCAGCCACCACTTCCCGTCATGGCTTGACACACAGACATATAGACATTGTCTAAATCCGGACGTTCTTCACGATCCACTTTAATGCAGACAAAAACTCGATTTAAAACAGCGGCCACTTCCGGCGCTTCAAACGATTCTCGCTCCATCACATGGCACCAGTGACATGTCGAATAACCGATGGAGAGGAAAATAGGCTTGTCTTCATTGTTTGCTTTTGCAAACGCTTCTTCACTCCAGGGGAACCAGTCCACCGGATTATAAGCATGTTGAAGTAGATAAGGCGACTTTTCATTAATGAGTCTATTAGTTTTCTCCTTGAGTCTCATGGGGTTCACCTCCGAGTAATATAGCTTTTTTAGATTATCCCAAAAGCATCGCTTATATCTATAACAAATAATTAAAAATGAACATCTATGCAAACCCAAAAATCTCTATTAAACTAACGATGTGCCCCAAAGTTATTTCTCCAGATGAGGACAGCATGTTACTAATATTAATGAAAACTAAGACAAAATTTAACAGTTCCTTAATGGTAAATCATTTTGAGTATGTATAATAACATTATGGGGTCTCGAGTCACTAAGAGGTAATGATTTCATGATATAATGATTTTGTTGCCTTTATCAAGGAGACATTATAAGAGTAGGCTTTTGAGAGATACTTATGATTGTAAATTAATTGAAATAGGGGTGTGTACAGATGTATTGTCCAAAATGTGGTGGTACGTATGCCGAAGGTATTGTGGAGTGTACTGATTGTTGTCTTCCTCTAGTGGAGAAAGCGCCGCTTCAAGCAGTAGAAGAAGAGGGAATCTATATCGAACTGATAACAGTTTTTCGTCCCCGAGATAGTAGTGAACTTATGATTGCTAAATCTATTTTAGATAGTGCTGGTATCCGTTATTTTGCTAAGGGTGAATCCTTAAAGAATATTTATCCCGGATCACAGCTTTTTGGCATCAATGCTGTGGAGTTGCAAGTCTCCGAAGAAGATGTTCCAGCTGCAAAGGAGATGCTACAAGAGCTGCATTAGGACTTTTATTTCCCACAATCATAAATAGTCGGTGTGTATAATGAATCACTGCGAGATTGCTCTAAAAATGGGGTAAACCTATATATTTATGTTGAGATAAGTAAAAATAGTACTTCCTTTTAAAAAAAATATAGGAATATAACAAAATTCTACAATATTCCCCTTGAATTATTTCCTGAAATCCTATATTTTAGACTATGGGCTGTCGCGAAATAGCTCCTACTAATGATTGGAGGTTGATGTACAGGTGAAGAAAACTTGGCACTTAATACATTTATATACGCCGCCGATAGACAACCAAATTGCCAATCCAGAGATTTTAGAGAAAGAACGGAAAAAACTACACTCGTTGGCCGAGAACCTAGGATTGTCACATCCTGTTGTTCTCTCACAAAGTCGTTGTGTTGATAAATTAATTTTCTCCCTTATGAATAACAGCGTCAGCAATGTTTCGTTTAGTATCTAATAATAGTTAAAGACCGTGACATGTACGGTCTTTTTGTTTTTTGTATGCAAACTTTTACAACACACTGTGAAGGAATTTAGCGCTGTTAAATCTAAAATGGTATGCCATTAAGGTAAATGCAACGAGGGGGAGCACATGAATAGTAGAACAACTCAATTATTTGAACGCATTTTTAATAACTCGCACTTAGCCTTTGCAATTTTAGATACGGAATACAACTTCATAGAAGTTAATGAGACGTATGCGGGCATGGATG
>JANKMV010000404.1 GCA_024650095.1 Bacillota bacterium
GCTTGTAAATAGCTAGCAGTTATTGACGCCAGGACAGCAAGCGCGGAACGGTCAAGACCGTTCCCTACACTCAACCCGCGCTGTAGCAAAACTGTCACTGTTTATAGATTTGGGACGAGTGACAATCAACATGGTTCCTCGTTTCTTGTATCGGGAGAAATTTATGTTTAGCTAGCATGAGTGTAAGAGTTGATCAGAGGGAACTGAAAAAAAGGCTACCATTTTTTGTTTACTTGCAAGTTGCCTCGTGTTTGAGAGGAGCAAGCAATGTAAATATTTATCTCTAATGCAAAACAATTGTTATTTTTTTTAATTATTTTTTGAAAATAAGAAGGATAAATAAAAAAACAGTGGAATAATAGACAAAAGTGGTTCAAAGTGGTGGAAAGTGGGAGAAGTCTCTCAGCAAGGGGGTGGACGTTCATGTTTATGGGTGAGTATCAACATGCGGTGGATGGTAAAGGCCGTTTGATTATGCCAGCTAAATTTCGTGAAGAACTAGGCAACCGTTTTGTTTTGACTCGTGGCTTGGACAACTGCCTCTTCGTGTACCCACTTCAGGAATGGACGGTTTTGGAGCAAAAATTAAAAACGCTACCATTCACACGCTCTGATGCACGGGCTTTTACGCGTTTCTTCTTTTCTGGGGCAGCTGAATGTGAACTGGATAAGCAAGGGCGTGTGCTGATTCCCAATAATTTACGGGATCATGCGAAATTACAAAGGGATGTGGTTGTCATCGGTGTCTCCAGTCGTGTAGAAATATGGAGTCAAGACGTTTGGCATCAATATAGTGAAGAAACGGGTGTATCCTTTGAAGATATTGCTGAAAAAATTATGGATATAGAGCTGTAGGATGAGGGGGATACTAGGCGCTATAACGCGATGTGAGGGTGTGTATACTATGCAATTTTCTCACGAGCCCGTTTTGTTGCAGGAGACACTAAAGGTTTTACAGCCGCAGCCGGGGGAAATTTTTGTTGATGGAACCGTTGGCGGCGGTGGACATAGTCGGGCTATTCTCGATAAAATCATGCCGGGTGGTCGACTCGTGGCCATTGATCAAGATCGTGAGGCGCTGGCCGCAGCTAAGGAAAACCTTTTAGCGTGGTCAGATTCAGTTACCTTTGTAAATCGGAACTTTGCACAAATGAAAGAGATACTGGCAGAGCTTGCCATTGAAGGCGTAGATGGTATCTTGCTTGATATTGGCGTATCGAGTCATCAGTTGGATGAAGATGAAAGAGGCTTCTCCTATCACGGAGACGCTATGTTAGATATGCGGATGAGTCTTGAAGGCAATACAACAGCAGCTGACCTACTTAATCATTTAGATGCGCAGCAGTTAACACGTATTATTCGTGATTTTGGTGAGGAGCTGTGGGCAAAACGTATTGCAGAGTTTATCGTGATGAAAAGAACCGAACATGGACCGATTAAGACGACGGGAGAATTGGTGGATATTATCAAAGCCGCCATTCCAGCAAGAGCGCGTCGACGTGGACCTCATCCGGCACGGCGGACGTTTCAGGCCCTGCGTATTGCGGTTAATAATGAATTGGGCGTTCTGGAGGAAGTATTGCGTCAGAGCATAGATTGTTTGAACCCTGGAGGCCGCTTGGCCGTCATTTCATTCCATTCATTAGAAGATCGAATTGTAAAGAAAATGTTGCAACATGCTGCTGCCGGTTGTGAGTGCCCGCCTGGGTTACCCATCTGTGCATGTGGTAAGAAACCAACAGTAAAAGTATTGACAAAAAAACCGGTGCAGGCCGCTGATGGCGAACTGGAAGTAAATCCTCGAGCACGTAGTGCAAAATTGCGCGCCGCGATCAAAGTTCTAAAAGAGGGAAAGGGTGAATAGAGTTGTTAGTAGCGAATAAACGTCCCCAGGAATTCCAACAGTATAATCAGCAACGTGCCAAGTCGCGGGCGCATGGCCATCGGCAAGCAAGTGTGTATACGGTTGGTGAAAAATTGAAGATGTTTGCGGCAGTATTAGCGTGTGTAGTTATGGCAATTGCAGTAATTTCTCATTATGCATATGTAGTTAACGTTACGCGGCAAGTAGAGCTGGCAACGGTGAAACTGGATGCTTTACAAGAAGAGGGTAAGCATTTAAAATTGGAAATAGCGTCTTTACGCACCCTAGGACGTCTGGAGGAAAAAGCCTACGAAATTGGCATGCAATATCCAGGACGGGAGCAGATGGTTATTCTGACAGCAGGTGCAGCAGATAATTAGGTACATATTGCCGCCATGTGTGCGGATCAAAATACAAAGACCTAACTATATATGGTTCGTACTCAGGG
>JANKMV010000405.1:0-1335 GCA_024650095.1 Bacillota bacterium
ATCGAAGTTTACGACATATTTGGATTTAAATTCAGGATACAAATGTGAGTACTTCTCAATAGAATCTTCTTTTTTATCTGTGGTAACGACTTCACCCGCATTACTGTATTTGCCATTGTCGCGCACGTATTCTAAAACAGCTGTATAATTTTCTGGGTTAATATCTTTAAGATTGAGCGCCCATTTATCGAGGATAAAGATATAGTTTCCACCTGGGGCCATGATATCTAGTAGTTCTTTTGCCTTATCTATACATTGCTCTTTTGTCGCCGATCCCAAAAGTGTCATGGGATAGAAGCCACCAAGAATCATCTTCTTACCTAATCTGTCTTTAAACTGTTGAGCATCACCGTATTCCATCCAAAATTGTGTGCCTTGCGGCAGCTCTTGAAGATAATCAATAAAGCGAGTCCAGTCACCCTCTAAGAAAATTTGCATCGCTTGCCCTTGTTCGGCGGCAATATGGCATACCTTTTTGAACGTAGGCCAGTAGAACTTTTCGAAGTCCTTGGTATTTAGAAAAGCCGCCATATGTGTCATAATCATATTACAACCCAATGGACTTTTCACTTTTGGCTTGCCCATAAATATTGAGTAAGGCATTAACGCTTCCATGGCAGCAAGTAGTTTTTCTGGTTGTCTTTTCATATCGAGCGGTATCTTGGAGAAGCCCCGATAAAAGTCAGTGATAAAGTCAAAGGGAACGAGCTGCATGCCGACAGTTCCCGCTGGCCGTGTAAACAGACCATGACGTTCGATTATGGTGGCTTCCGCAATGGCAAACTCCCGTGCGCAGTCCATGGTGGCAAGCATGGCCTTTGCGGTGTTCATGCTACGAAAAACTTCGCCCTTTTGATACCCTTTGTTCATGCGCGGAACACATTTTTCCTGCACAAATTCATGAGGCCCTTTAATAAATTCATCGTATTCATCTGCTTCCATGAAAGTACGTTCAGGGTGCTGGATAAAGCCTGTCTTACCCATTTCCATGGTTAGCGACTGTTGAAACATTAAGGAAATAGGATTACGGGCGAAACCACCGGCTGGCATGTCACCTCTACAAACTTCCATGCCTTTTTCAAGTATCTCAATAATCAAATCTGCGTTATAATTATACTGTGTAGTCATTAAATCCTTACCTGCATACTGAATTAAGTACTCAGTGGTTAAACCGTCCCAGACGGGGATTCTTTCCGGCACGATGCCAGAGTACACATCACTAAAAAGTTTTGTCCGAAATGCTTTTTTTTCTTGTGCATTCATCAATTCTTCACCTCTTTTATTTATTTTACGGTACACATTCTGTTATAACTATGAAAACTCTGTTAAAAAAAG
>JANKMV010000405.1:1357-2308 GCA_024650095.1 Bacillota bacterium
TGCCAATATTTATAATAAACCCTATATTGCATTCTTCTGCGTTTGCCGTTAACTATACAATGGCGCTAGGTCGCTCTCTCATCCGTTGCAACAGATAGGAGGATATCGTAATGAGAATTTTAAGCAAAAACACATTAGCGCAAGCAAGTAAACAAATTAAAGAATATGGAAGACCGTTGGAGAGACGTCTGCTGGAGAATTATTTTTTTGCTGGATCTAGTGATGATGTAGTAAGTGAACTAATAAAATATCAAAATGAGGATGGTGGTTTTGGCCATGGCATAGAATCTGATTTTAGGTTGCCATTATCTTCGCCCATGGCAACTTCCGTAGGCTTACGGCATCTAGCCACCGTTGATGAACTACCTAAAGCACAGCAACTAATAAAAGCGGCAATAGGGTATCTCGAGTCAACCTTTAATGCTGACCGAAAAGGTTGGTTTATCGTAGGCAAAGAGGTTAACGACTATCCCCACGCTCCTTGGTGGAATTTTAACATTGAGGAGGGTATGACCATTCTTGATCACAACTGGGGCAACCCATCGGCCGAATTGCTCGGCTTTCTCTATAAATACCGAAACTATGTAACAGCACTCGATGTTATGAATGGAGTGGAGTTTGCGCTTACCTACATTGAACAAAAGCAGACGTTTAGCTCTGAACATGAAATATACTGCTATTTGGCACTGCATGAAAAGATGCCACTGGAGTTGCAACAGAGACTTGAAAAAAGATTAATCGTCGCCATCAACCAGCTCATTGTCTATGACGAAAAGCAGTGGCAGGAATATGTGCCCACACCTTTGGATTTTGTGCCTGCAAGACATAGCACACGCTTTGGTATCGAAGAAGCAAAAATAAACAGTAATTTAGAATTTCTCATTACAAATTTAGAGGCACGTGGCCATATTAACCCACCGTGGTTACCAAATGTTTATCAAGATAATTTGC
>JANKMV010000406.1 GCA_024650095.1 Bacillota bacterium
AGTCTGTAAAGTGGCCAATGTGACCAGTACTGAAAGTGCGTGTTAAGGGAACTGAATTAATACACACTTTCTTGTTAGGATTCATATTCAACGGCTGCTCCCACTGTGCCAGGACCGGTATGCACGCCAATTACGGCACTTACATGGGTAAAAATGGTAGCTGGAACATTAAAGGCACTCTCTAACGCATCTTTTAGCTTATGCGCTGCTTCAAGGGCCGCACCATGAGCTACAGCCACCGTTTTTATTTTACGATCCCCGGCAAGTTGTTGACAGGAGTGGACAATCTCATCAAGGGCTTTGTCTTGGCTCCTTGCTTTTCCCGCAGTGGTATAGACTCCTTCTTCATTTACACGAATTATTGGTTTAATATTGAGCAGTGAACCAACCATGCCTGCAACTTTACCAATACGTCCACCCTTTTGTAAGTATTCGAGAGTATTTAAAGTAAACATTGTTTCGATGTTGTTACGGGCGTTGTGTACGCGTTCAACAATCTGTGCAGAATCTAATCCTTGGCGGATACAACGACTGGCTTCCTCAACCATGAGGGCAATGCCAACGCTGATGGTTCTTGAGTCGATAACATGGACTTTTCCTTTGAGACTTTCGGCTGCTACCCAAGCAGCATTAACGGTTCCACTAAGGGCAGAAGAGAGGTGAATGGAAATTACTTCATCATATTTCTTTAAGAGGGAGTGGTACAAGGTTAAGAAATCTTCAGGAGATGGTTGCGATGATGTAGGCAATTGTTGTGCCACTCTTAGCTTTTCATAAAAGTCTTCAGCTGTAATTTCACCGTCAAAATACTCTTCGTCTGCAAAGCAAATCTTTAGAGGTATCACATGAACATCCGACTCGGCCCGCATCGTAGGCGTTATATCAGCGGTGCTGTCTGTAACTATCGCAAAGTTTTTCATAATAATATTCCTCCATCTTCTTTGTGACTATGTAAATAAGATTTTACGTAAAAAACGACCCTCACAATTATATTTATTCTTCTTGCAAGATTAAAATCCTTTTACTATACAATATTTGTTTGTACCAAAAAAATAAACCTTGAAAAATGCGTGAAAATATTATAATTTTAATTTAGTTGAATTTTTTGAAATTAGAGAGAAGACTAAAAAATACTATCTGTTAAGTAAGGAGCCTACAAATGAGAATTGGAATTGGCATTGACACAGGGGGTACATACACAGATGCTGTGATCTATGATTTTGATACAAAAAAGATCTTGTCTTCTGCTAAGTCACTAACAACAAAGGAAGACTTAGCTGTAGGAATTGGCAATGCACTAGATGAATTACCCGCACTTGTGCTGCAGGATGCAGCGATTGTATCTCTTTCCACTACACTTGCTACAAATGCCTGTGTTGAAGAAAAAGGTGGTCGTGGTAAACTCATATTCATTGGTGCAGACGAAGATGTCGTAGTGAGGACAGGTCAAAGCTATGGTTTACCTTTAGCCCAGGAAATATACTTCCTTGATGGTGAAGTTAATCTAATGGGGGATGTGGTAAGAGAGCCGGATTGGCATGTTTTTTTAGAAGATAGTAAAGATTGGATCAGTGACGCAGATGCCATCGCTGTGGTGCAGCAATTAGGCATTCGTAATTCTGAAACGGAACGTAAGGTAAAAGAGTTGATAAGCAAAGAATACGAGTTAGACGTCATTTGTGGGTACGAATTGTTTTCTGACCTTAACTATATTAAAAGGGGCGCGAGTACGCTTCTAAATGCACGTCTCATTCCTGTGATAGACGAGTTCTTGAAAGCCATCAAGCTTTCTTTAGAAAAGCGCAAAATTTATGCTCCTGTAGTCATTGTGAGAAGTGATGGTAGCTTGATGTCGGAAAGCTTTACTACGGTCCGTCCTGTAGAAACACTATTATGTGGTCCAGCTGCCAGCGTAATGGGTGGTGTGGAATTAACAGGTGAAGAGGATTGTCTTATTGTGGATATGGGTGGTACTACAACAGACATGGCCATTGTTAGAAACGGTGTCCCCGTTAAGGCGAAAGACGGTGTAAATGTAGGAAAGTGGCAAACTTTTGTCAAAGCCGTCTATATTGATACCTTTGGCCTCGGTGGTGATAGTTCAATACGCATGGATAGACAAGGCTCCCTGGTGCTAGGTTCATCACGCGTCGTACCCTTATCCATTCTGGCAGACCGCTGGCCCATCGTAGTGGAAAAATTAAAAGCACTTGTTAAATCGCGTATGAAGTCAGTGAATCCCTTGCACGAGTTTTTTTATCTGGTTAAGGAGATTGGCAGTAATGCAAAGTATACAGCGGA
>JANKMV010000407.1 GCA_024650095.1 Bacillota bacterium
AGCTTTTGCTGGTTTGCCTTCGGACAGGGGTTCGATTCCCCTCGCCTCCACCAAACTTGTAAAGTAAGCCTGGGTTTTTATGCCTAGGCTTTTTGCTTTGGTAAAAAGAGCGTTCGACTCGGGAACTAAAAGCCCCTGTTTTACTGGGAAAACGGGCTTTCCATAGTCGAACGCTCATTTTGTTAGTACAAGTTCTACACGGGTTGTTAGGTCGTTACTGTAAATCTAAGCTGAAATAAATAGACTTCTCAAGGACAACTTTTACTTTCTCTGGTTCGGTTGTGTCAATAAGCTTGTATTTTAGCTTGTAGTTACCAGATACAGGGTCCAATGAAACTGATGACAAATAACTTTTCAACAAGTTATGCTGGATGTCTGGTGTTAAAGCCCTAATATTTGAAACAAATTCCTTTAATTTGTCTCGAATTATTTGAAGCTGTTCTGTCGATGTAGTAGGTACGACACATTCTTTTTCATGTTGCTGTTTTTCACTTTTAAGGGTTTCGATATCGCCTTCAAGCTCTTTAATGTACTGAAGGACAAAACCACGTTGCCCTTCTTCACTTTCTTTTTTTGCTAAATCAATTCTTCTTGTTACGTGTTTTAAATCATCTTCTATCCGTGCAAGCTGAAACCTTACTTCACGGTTTTGATAGTCTAGGTATCGTTGGATTTCATCTTCAAGGCTACCAGGAAAGGCAAGTAGCGAAAATTCACGTATTAGTGTATTCATTACGGCTAATTCAATTTTATCTTTGCTGATCCCATTTCTTTTGCATGCTTTAGTTCCTTGCCTGTGATAGGTTCCGCAATGATAGTATCTGGCATGACCTCTACTACTGCGACTGTTTGTGCCTGTAACCATGTTAACTCCACACTGAGGGCATTTTAATATCCCTCGCAGCAGATACAGAGAAGGACCACCAGCTTTCATTGCAGCACCACCGGCATCTCGTTCGTTACTTTTAACTTTGACAGAATTAAATGTCTCTCGGTCAATAATAGGTTGATGTGCATCAGCTGATACTATCCATTCACTTTCAGGCTTTTTCTTCTTGCCTGAACTGTAATCATATTTGTTCCAGACTTTACGGCCAATATAAGCATCATTGTGCAGAATATGCCAGACAGTTGTCCAACTCCATTTCTTCCCTTTCCCACTAGGTACACCTTCATCGTTAAGAATGTTGACAATTGCTCGATAACCTTTGTTCTGCCTTACATACAAATCATAAATCCGTCTGACGGTATTTACCTCTTCATCCGGCCCTACTACCCAAACAGACTTATCATTACCTCTACCATCCTTGATTTTGCCAATACGGTACCCATAAGGCGGAGATCCCCCATTATGATAGCCACGCTTCGCGTTTTCCACCATGCCTTTCCGCGTTTCTGCAGAAAGGTTCATGTTGTAGAACTCTGAGATGACTTCCAGCATACCTTCTAAAAGAAAGCCATGTGGAGTCTCAGGGTCCGTCTGCTCTGTAATGGAATATACAGATACCCCAAGCTTCTTTAATAATGCTTTAAAGATCACATGGTCCTCACGGCTCCTACTGAAGCGATCAAATTTGTGGACAATGATTGTATCAAAGTGACGGTTAGGCTTCTTAGCCAACACTATCATTTTCTGAAATGCTGGCCGGTCTGTTGTTTTTGCCGACTTACCTTCATCAATATATTCACCAACCAGATTCCAGTCTTTGTCTTGGCAGTACTTGCGGATGGCCTTTAACTGCGCCGGTATACTGAGTTCTTTGTCGGCTTGTTCTCGGCTTGATACACGCGCATAGGCGACAACACGGGTTCCACTCATTATAGTCCTCCTTGAAATAAGAGAGAGGAGCCGGTTGGCTCCCCTCGGTTAGTATTCTTCGGGCAGAAGGAATGTCACATAATCACCATCATCTATGCACCAAAACTTAATTGATTCTTCCCCACCTATCTTATGTGCGAGACCGGTTTGAAAATAATCAGCTCCTTCTTCTGATGCAACTCTTTGGCCTATTTTTACTAGTGCCTCTATTGCAATATGTGATTCGTTAGGGCTAAATTTTTCAATAAATCCTTTAGTCATAACGAGCTGCCCTATAAACGTGCTTCTTGTTGACGCCTCCTGGGGAAGTAGCTCAACATTATTAGGGAACATTTTTGTCACTCTCCTTTTAAAGTAGGCCTTTTTCACGTAGGCTAACGTACCCTTGATTGCCGATGATGATGTGATCTAGAATCTGTATCCCAAGTAGTGTGCCGGCTTCTTTCAGTCTTTTTGTTATGTCAACATCTTC
>JANKMV010000408.1 GCA_024650095.1 Bacillota bacterium
ATCCGTCATTGACAACTTAGTGAAGGGCGCCTCGGGGCAAGCGGTGCAAAATATGAACATAATGATGGGTTGGCCTGAAGAAGCTGGCTTGAAGTAAGGAGTGGATCAAATGAAGTTTCGTAAAGTTGATGGCGGTGTGACCGCAGCCAAGGGATTTACTGCGGCGGGGCTGTACTGTGGTATCAAGAAAAAGGAAAAGAAAGATTTAGCCCTCATTTACTCCGAAGTTCCGGCTGTAGCTGCGGGGATGTTTACACAAAACCGTTTTCAAGCGGCTCCCGTTAAGATTACACGTGATCATCTTGCCGATTACAATGCACAGGCAATTATCTGTAATAGTGGCAACGCCAATGCCTGCTCTGGTGAGCAAGGTGCCCAAGATGCGCATCGTATGACGGAGCTTACAGCCCAGCTGCTGCAGTTGCAGCCAGAAGATGTGGTGGTGGCATCTACCGGGGTTATCGGTCAAAATTTACCCATGGATAAAATCGAAGCAGGCATTCGCTCCATCGCAGGGCAACTAACGCCCACGGGTGGGCAAGATGCAGCGGAAGCTATCATAACGACCGACCTGACCCTAAAGGTGACAGCATATTCCCTAGAAATAGGTGGCAAAACGGTAACCGTGGGGGGCATGGCCAAGGGTTCAGGGATGATTCATCCTAATATGGCCACGATGCTGGGCTTTGTTACCACAGATTGTGCCATCTCGGGAAAACTGCTACAGCAAGCGCTCGCATATACAGTAGAACGTTCGTATAATCTTATCACCGTTGATGGTGATACGAGCACCAATGATATGGTGGTGGTGTTAGCAAACGGTGTCGCTGATAATACATCTATCACCGCGGAGAGCGAAGATTACCATCGTTTTCTCATGCTTCTGCAACGAGTGAATAGCGAATTATCTCAAAAGATTGTGCGCGACGGAGAGGGTGCCACCAAATTTCTGGAGCTAACGGTAAAGCATGCTGCATCCTTTGCAGATGGCAAAACGTTAGCTCGAGGAGTACTTTCTTCCAACCTAGTTAAAACAGCATTCTTTGGCGAAGATGCCAACTGGGGCCGTATCGTCTCTGCCATGGGGCAAACAGACGTGGAATTTTATCCGGAGCGAGTTGATGTTTTCCTCGGTGACTTGCAGGTCACAGCCTATGGGCAGGGTCTTGTTTTTGATGAAGAGAAAGCCAAAGAAATTCTCCAACAAAAAGATATTCGTATCACCGTGGACTTGCACATGGGTGATGAAAACGTCACCGCATGGGGTGCAGACTTAAGTTACGATTATGTAAAGATCAATGCGAGCTATCGCTCATAGAAGCATAATTTCTATTTTAGCACTGGTAAGAAATTAAAACACTTGCAGTCAGCAAGGGGCTAACTTTCTTACCCCCCAAAAGGAGAGAAAAGTCATGACAAATGAAGTTAAGGTTTTAATTGAAAAAGCGACGGTCTTAATAGAATCGCTCCCCTACTTACGTACATTTGCCAATAAAACATTCGTTATCAAATATGGCGGTCAGGCCATGGTTTCAGAAGAATTAAAGAAATCAGTGATGATGGATATAATCCTCCTTAAGTTCATTGGCATTAACCCCATCGTTGTACACGGTGGTGGAGCAGAGGTCACGCAGATGCTGAATCGTTTAGGCAAGGAGACGAAATTTGCCAACGGCTTGCGCGTGACGGATGCTGAAACAATGGAAGTGGTGGAAATGGTGCTCACCGGTAAAGTCAACAAAGAAATTGTTAGTTTAATTAACCAATTTGGTGGCAAAGCGGTGGGGCTCTCGGGTAAGGACTCTAACCTATTGGTAGCTCGACGTCGAGCACCGGAGCATATCCATAGCACCAATGAACGGGTAGATTTAGGATTTGTGGGCGATATTACCAAAGTTAATCCCGGTGTAATTCACACGTTAAGTGGCGAAGGCTATATTCCGGTCATTTCATCGGTGGGTATTGGTTTAGAAGGCGAAAGTTTAAATATTAATGCGGATCACGTTGCCGGTGAACTTGCCGCGGCTCTTTCCGCAGAAAAATTAATGTTACTTACTGATGTTGAAGGTATTTTAAGTGATGAGCACGACCCGGCTTCACTCATCTCTGCATTGCCGAAAGCGAAGGCGTTGGAAATGATAGAAGAGGGGAGAATTAATAAAGGCATGATCCCTAAGGTTGAGGCGTGTCTGATGGCGTTAGAGCATGAAGTGAACCGCACTCACATTATTGATGGGCGGGTCTCCCATTCATTACTGTTAGAAATTTTTACGGAT
>JANKMV010000409.1:0-861 GCA_024650095.1 Bacillota bacterium
TGAAGGCCATGAAGTTTAATGGATTTGCCGTATTGGTATATTGTCCAATGCCGGCCCACGCTAAGTCCACATCTTTCGTATCTTTCACATTTACTTTCCCTTGTGCCGTTGGTATGCCATCGACAGACAAGCTTGTATTAAAGCCAGCCAAATTTGCATATTCTTGCAACGTATCCGCGCCCAGTTCAAGCGTAATTTGGGCAAAGGCAACATTACAGGACTTGGCCAGTGCCTGTGCTAACGTAACGTCGCCATGTGCGGATACGCACGTCACCAGATCACTGCCAATTTGCATTCTCCCTTCACATTGATAAAGAGTCGTCTCTATGTGAGGAAGACGATCAATGGCGGCGGCCGTTGTCACCAGCTTAAATACAGAACCAGGTGTATACGCAGAAGAAAGAAAACGGTTAATATATACGCCTTCGTATTGAGTAGGATTCGCTTTTACATCGGGGGGATGCTGTGGGTCAAAAGATGGCGTACTGACCATGCACAGAATCTCTCCCGTTTTGTAGTTGTAGACGCCCACTGCTCCCTTGCGTCCCTGAAGTGCTCTGTACGCTGTGGTTGCTAGAGTGGCATCAAGTGTGAGGGTAAGATCATTTCTAGAGCTAAGTTTGTCATTGAAGCGATATGCGCCATTGAGTAAATCCCAGCCGGTCAAGCGGTCCCTATACGCTTCAAAAGCGGCAGTTGCTACGTTGTGGTGTGGGTCTCCCGTTACATGCATCAGAGCCGTGCGTATCGTTCTATCCTGATTGTAAACAATCATTCCGTCGACTACCTGTAGTAGCATCGTACCTGTACGGTCATAAATTGTGCCGGATGAATCTAATTTGCCATTTGTATGCAGATGCC
>JANKMV010000409.1:871-2275 GCA_024650095.1 Bacillota bacterium
GGATGTTGTGCCCAGGCAGACGCATGAGTAATATACTTTGTCGCAAAGACCATCAGGCCGAATACGAGCAGTAAGGATAGAATCAGTAGCACAGCCGTGCGCGTTGACAGCAATTTCATGTCAATCACCTGCCTCTTCGTACGTCTTTGCTTTATCGGGCCTATGGCGCTCATCTGCAGATTTAATCAGTGCCAGTAGACCCCATGAAGTGATCATGGAAGAGCCACCGTTAGAAACAAACGGGATGGTTACACCCGTGAGCGGCAGGATGTCCACTGAACCCAACACATTTAAAGTCGTCTGGATGAGAAATAGGGATGCTGCTCCACAGGCAGCAATGGCATAGAAAGATGAGCGACAGCTTTTTGTTCGTAACACGGCATAGATCGCCAGGAAGACAATGATTAAAACCACGGTAAGTGCCACGAGGAGTCCCCATTCTTCACTGATCATGCCAAAAACAAGATCTGTATCAGCTGCAGCAATGCGTACAAGATAGCCATTGCCGCCCCCTACCCCTAACAGCCCTCCACTTGCAGCGGCAATCATGGTGCGTGTCTGTTGGTAACCTGATGTATTAGCGAATTGCCATACATTTCCCCACGCAGCAAAGCGGGAAGCTATGTATGGCATAAACGAGACGACCGCAATGCCGCCAAAGATGGCAGCTGCCGTAATTAGCATAATGGAACGCAAGTCACCTGAGTGCATAAAAGCGATCACCATGAAGGTACCAAAGAAAACAACGGCTGTACCAAAATCTCGAATGAGCACGAGTGTCACGATGCATGCTCCGGAAAAAGCAATAAATGCAGTCATATTGCGTGTTGTGAGGAGCTTGTCCAAGGTTGCTGTGCCAGCCAAAACAAAAGCTATTTTTACAAACTCCATGGGTTGAAAGGTTATAAAGCCTAAATTGATCCAATTTTTTGCTCCGAAAAGGGTTTCACCGACGGCTAAATTCAATACCATTAGCACAGTCGCTGCTGTTATAAGGACGTATTTTACCTTCTGCGCGCGTCCGAGGTTGCCGATTAACAGCTCGAGGACCGTATAGAAGGCCATGCCTATGAGTATAGCCACCAGTTGCTTATAGAGAGAACTAGGGGCTGAAACGGCAACAATGAGTAAATTTATGCCACAAAGGAAAAAGCAGAGCAATTCGAGTTCGAAGAATTTACGGCTGAACCAGCGCATAATAAGATAATGAAGACACTCTGCAAGGACAAATAAAAAAAAGGTCAAGATGAGCGCTGGATTTACCTCACCTCTTTGTGAGACACCAAGCTGAATAGCGGCTAGAACTTGAAAAAGTAGTATTAAAAACAGCGTAAGGGCGGTATTCAGCTGTTTGCCAGCTACTGCAAGTTTTTTATCCTGACCCACTGGCCCTTCGTCAGTGGC
>JANKMV010000040.1 GCA_024650095.1 Bacillota bacterium
GAAAGAACACGTCCCCGTTCATTATGGGGTCTATGACCTTTGCCTTAAAGCTCTCCTACATAGCCCGGAGTACTTTAGTTCCTGCGATTCTCGCCTTTGTAGGATTCTCAGCTGCAATTAGTCCAGAAGCGGCCACAGAAACCTTGAAGAATGGCATTCTCTCCGCCTTTCTACTAATCCCCGGAATTGCCTTACTGTTGAGTGGTTTGCTCATTAAATTCGGCTACAAATTGACGAGAGAGAAAGTTCAAGAATTACAAGAAGAGATTGACACACGTAAAACTGTACCCCAATCGTAAGAAGATACTCTATATTGACTATATCCCCTCTAGCAAAAAGAGGCTGCTGCAAACGATCTTATTAGATCGTACCTGCAACAGCCTTTTTATTTTAGCAACGTAAAATTCTAGCCGCTATGACTCATTACTTGCTAGACAGCTCTTAGTAAAGATGCATACAGTGCCGCTGCAATTTTTTCTCTCACTTCAGGATCATTTTCCCATGAATCATCATTTTTCAGCTCTGCAAACAATTCTGCTGTCGTGTAATTATTCTCGCTCATTTTCATACCTCCTATTTTTTCCCGTACTCATTGGCAAACTCATATGCTGCTACTACGTTCTCAATCTTAACGTCTTTAGCATATAAAAATGGCTTGTTTTGCAGGAAGATAAAGCCGCCACCAGGGGCAAAGGTGTCGAAACATTTTTTCACATAATCTATACATTGTTGTTTTGTACCGTATTTCAAAAGATCGCTTTTAATGCCTGTGGCTAGTGTCGCCCAATCACCAATGGCCTTATACGCTTCAAAGGGGTCATCCTCATCCAACATCATTACCATTGCTCCCTGTGGTAACTGCCTATATCGATCGATGGTGTTGAGGAATCTGCCTTCACCCTTTAAGAAGAATTTTGCGCCTGCTTCCATATATGGCCCGTAAATATCTTTAAAATCTTTAAAAAAGAATTCATCGAACTGATCTGGAGAGAGGAAACATTCACTATGATACACAGTCATGCCTAGTGGGAAAGATTTACCTCGATAATCTTCGGGCTTTGCCTTAAGATTACGAATAGCTTGTTCCCTAATTACTCTACACGCTTCTCTAACCGTTTCTGGTCTTCTTCTTAAATCAACTAGGGCGTTGGTAATACCTCTATAATGATCAAAAATAGAATTAAAAGCAGAACTGTATCTAAGCGAACTTGGACCTAAAAGTGACACGATTTTTCTCGTTTCATATATACTTTCGTTGATAAGCGAATTAGTAAGATAAAACTTCTTATACTCCACTGCGGCTTCCTTTAAAGCGGCATAGGCCACATCTTTAGGTTGGTCAAAAACTGGATACTTCTTTTTAAACATAGTTTGATAACGGAATGCTTCAAGATCATTGATGAGTTCTGGATATTCATCCGCATGCATAAACTGGGCAGCTGCCTGTACATGTTCAATCCCCGTATCATCTTTAGCAATAACATAGTCGTTGTAGCCAAGCTTCTGATATGTTTTCACTGGATGAGGTACGCCAGCCATTAATGCTACATAGTCTAGACTAATATCATCGAGAAATTTTAAGTAGGTTTCTGCAGCGAAATTAGGATCGTCCATTACGTCCTTGTAAGTCCTGCCCTCATAGGCAAAAGGCCACATAATAAATTCCATACCCACGGGTACTTTATTAGGTTCTCTGAAGTTAATCGCGTCCACTAAATTTTGCACTTTCGTGTCGTATAAATCATTACTCATAAACATTTGACCTCCTTGTTTTTTCTTTTTGCCTTATTGTTTTCCAGTTATTTTTATGCTTTTCATGCAGCAAGCCGCAGCAGCGTTACGTTGTTCCGAATAGCTTTTTTATACTATTATTATGACACATAATAAGAATTTTCACAATATTTGCATAATTATAGTGATCTATTTTTTTTGATACTCTGCTTCCTCGTATGGACAACATCATGTAGATAGAACCCGCTGAAAAACTCGTGCAAAAACCTCTATACTTACTATATAAAAGTTGGACATGATCGAAGTATAAAAATCTACTCCTATTCATGTCCAATCTAAATCTAAATCTAATTTTCTTTTGTGTTGCTAGGATACATCTTTTCCTCTCCATGACATTTTTTAACTTGCTCATCACTGCATTTTCCACTATTGGGTTTCAATTCAGGATGATCACATTTAGATTCACTCATTTTTTACTCCCTCCTTTCTACCGCATGAATGATCCTTTGAGCCGAATTTGTGACAAACGGAATTAGAATCTTGTACGATGTCAGACAAGTCGGCTAATTCTTTAGCTGACTCTCGCAGCAGTTGGCGGTCAACATAATAATGAGTATAATAGCCTCTCTTATCCCCTTTAATAATTCCCGCATGACGTAAAATTTTTAGATGCTGAGACACTGCAGAATCTGATACATTTAAATTCTTTGCTAATGCCCCCACGCAATAATCATGGCTCAAAAGAAGTTTTATTATAGTAAATCTAGTCTCATCAGAGAGAGATTTTAATATTTCTATTAGCTCAGCCATAACGTATCCCTCGCTTGGATTTTATTTTAAAATACACTTAACTACATTATAATTTACTAATTTGTTGTTGTCAATTGCAAACAAAATAAATCATAAGAGTTAACTGTTACACAACTACTAATACAAAAGTAAAACGATTAGGTGGTAACACGCGCTTTTACGTACTGGTTTCCGCAATCGCTTGCTAACTGCAAGCAATATATTCCATACAGAAAAAACACGAGACAGTGTTGATTGCCCCGTGTCCAAATGTATAATCAGTGACCGTTTCTAAAAACTCTTTTCTCTTTGTTTACGTGTGACTTACTTTTTTGTAGAGAGACGTGTACCTAAGGCAAACGCTTTCTGTAAATCCTGGGGGAAGATTTCTTCATGTCTTTTTTGTCTGGCATCTACATCAAACATTTCAGAATCCACTTTGCTGTAATCCTCAAACTGTAACGTTTCAGCACTAAAGATAGTTTCCGGGTCACCACTGTCCAAAAAACGCATTAACTGTTCGTTTTCCTTAAAGTAGCGGTCGTAACCTACATTGCCGTAAGACTCTTCCGGGCAGTTCGTGGTGTAAACCCAAGCAGTTTTTATTGGATGCGGTACGGATGTCCGGTGATCTTTGGTATAGCGTAAGTATTGAAAAAGCAATCTTTCAATCATGGACCGCAATTCGCCTGTTACACACCCAAAATAGATGGGCGAACCTAAAACCAGTGCGTCTGCTTCCTCGATACGCTGGAGAACTGGTGTCAAATCGTCTCGCATGGCACATTTACCATAGCTTTTGCCAGCTTTAAGTTTACAGGCAAAGCAGCTTGTACAGCCTTGAAAATCCAGATCATAAAGATTTACCAGTTCGGTTGTAGCACCCTTAGCGGCACTGCCTTCCAGGACTTTTTTCAGCATTGAAGCTGTGTTCCATTCCTTTCTGGGACCACCATTTATGGCCATCACTTTCATTTACGTACACCTCCACATGTCACTATATCTTTTCATACAGCTTCGCTGAAATTAAACAAATTCCTTCTTATGGTAGGATATTGTAAATGATTCTCCTAGAGCAGCACCAGCAAAAATAGGCACATGTACATCCTCTCTATAAACTAAGCTATCCAAAATATCGCAGCTTGCACTGTTAATGGCAGAGTCAGGATCAATTTTGACACCGATAATACGTAATGGAAGGGTAAAGTCATTAATCCGACAAGCACCAAGTCAACGATAATAGCAGCTGCACACCTGAAACCAGCAGCTTGCGAAAAATAATCGTGTAGAGTCCACAATCATTCCGGTATTTAGTGGGTTATTGGTAGCTTGCCGGCAGCTTTGAGAATTTCCCGGTGATGCCGAATATCCATACCCCCACCGTGGATGATGCTGCCTAAGAAATGGATACAGAAATGACCGGGAAAACTATTGTCATCAAGCTTGCCGCCTCCATGCGGCATACCATGCATCGAAGCGGCAATACGGGACCCTCCGACTTCAACAATAATTCCTTTGCGATCCCAGCTCCACTGACCACCATAGATTTTTTTCATGATGGCTGTATCTTCAGCCGTCAGGGGTTGGGCGTCTACATGGGTATTACCTTCTCGACGCTGCACATGAAAGGATTCACCGCTATAGATATCTGTAATCTTCGCGGTGGCATACATCGGAAAGATTCTATCCACGTCCTCCCACACGAGCAAAGCACCGTAGGTCTTGCGAATTTCCTGCCTGTATGCAGCAATGAGATTCAGCAGACCTTCTTTACAATTTGTTGAAGGCTCTACCAATTGATGCTCCCTAGTAGAGAGCTCATTTAAGGTCAGAGTGTAATATAAAAGAACTTGCTGCTGATCTCCATAAATAAAGGTAAAGGAATAATGATCGTAAGAAGATATATCGGTTGTCGCTGAGACCGTTTTATATAACAGTGACTTTTCTTTAAAAAAAGTAGCGTGGCCATTAGTAATAGAATAGGTGAAATATGGATATTCGCTTGAAGAAACCTCTATTTTCTGCAGTCCATCGAGTCGAATATAGGTAATATCCGGTTCTTGATTAAAGCTTTTATACAACCATAAAAAAGCTACCAAGAGCACCCCCAGGCTCAGTAGCTTCCATATTCTCTGTATGAATTTGGCCTTGTTTTCTGAAATGAACGTACTAATCTGCATATCACACCTGTCTGTTTAAGAAAATATGATTGCGGAATCAAACACTAACTCTGTAAGCCTCTTGTCTTTGATCCTGACTCAAAGCGTGAACAATCCTATATCCATGACTATTACGTTTTCGTCAATTTTATGCTGATAACTTAAATAAGCATGGAATCAAACAAAACCCAAGCCAACTTAATGACTTCGGTTCCATTACAATGTAGATTATATCTATTTACCGGCACTGAAGTCGTTTTGCAATCTTTTCAATGCATCATTCAATTTTTTTGCAATCCTTTTATTACAAGACCTAGATTAATTCCTACCTATCAAACATAACGCTGTTTTTACCACAGTACTTTGCCTGATACATTAAATGGTCAACTTTACTTAACAGAGTCTCTCCCGTAGTTCCATCTTCGGTTGAAACAACTCCAAAGCTGCAGGTCACTTGTTGCCCAAGCCCGAAATCATACTCTTGTATGGAGTTGCGAATTTCATAGGCTACGTCTATGGCCTTATCTTTTGTAGCATCGGGCAACAACACTGCAAATTCCTCTCCGCCCCAACGTGACAGAACATCCATGTCTCTTAAATTTTTCTTCATTATAGATACCATTTCCACCAGTATTCTATCACCTGTAATGTGTCCGTTTACATCATTAATTTGTTTAAAATCGTCAATGTCAAATAGAATGATGGCAAATCCAAGATTGCACTCTCGGTAATTTGTAACACTCTTCTCCAGTTCCAAATTAAAGTGAAGACGGTTGAAGATTCCTGTTAATGAGTCAGTCACTGACATTCTTTTTAGCGTTTGTAGTGATATATAGTGGTGCCGCTTATAATACTGAATTCGATAGGACGATATTGCACTCAAAATTAATACAATGATAATATAAACTGAACCGGCGGCAAATTCCCGATGATCTACATTCATAGTAAAGAACGCAAATAGTAAAAACGCACATACCAGGAATACTGCAGCAGCAACACTATTTCGCCACCGGTTTGGGATTATGAAATACCCAATCACAATAATGTTAACATCAAAGCATTTAATCAAGAAATTAGGATTGTCATAGAAAGAAACTGTGTACAAGTATGAAAAAACAAATAGAAACATGTAGAAAGTAATTAACTTAAAGGCTGCCTTAAAATCCTTTGCGTTTGCAATGCTAGAATAAAATAGCAGAATCAGAATTAGAAAGATTATTTTATTCAATAGAATCAAAAAAACCGATTTTAGATCTGTAATAATTATTACATCCACAATGATAAATAAAAAATTCAATAAAACTAAAAACAATACGATACTCTTAAAATATCGTAGAATCCTGGAAAGTTCATCACAAAAGTATTCATTTTCCATTATGGGGTCTTTAAATTCCGCCCATAGATTTGTGTACAAAATCTCACCCCTCCTTTACGGATTATAGAATCATATCTACATAATACTAGATTCCTTTACATTTATAAACAATTTTCTGCTCTTGGCATACAAAAAAAGATCGCTGCAAGTGTCCTATCTTATCTCCCTCTCCTTCGTCCCTAATTAAATAAATTCAACATAATCTTTTCCTTGAATAATTATACCCTTGTATTGCACTATTCTAACTCAGCTACTACGAGTAAAAAACCACACTATAAGCAGCTTTTAACGCTGGGAAAGGCGGCCCAATTTGGGTCGCCTTCCTAACTTTCATCTTTTATTTAATTTCAGGAGAACGACAACATCTTCCCCCATTACAGGATTTCTACATACCCTTCGGTTCCATTTACCCGAATTCTCTGTCCGTCCTTGATCAAGTTGGTGGCATTTTCCACGCCGACAACTGTGGGTAAACCGTATTCACGTGCAATAACTGATCCATGGGTCATCAGTCCACCCACTTCGGTGACTAGGCCTTTAATGGATACAAACAATGGTGTCCAACTAGGGTCAGTAAAGGAGGTGACTAAGATATCCCCCTCTTCTAGATCAGCTTCTTCCATGTGTAGGATCACACGTGCTCGCCCCTCTATGATTCCGGCAGAAACAGCGAGCCCTACAATAGCTGCGGCTGGGAGATCTTCTCGTTTATATGCACCGGCAATGATTTCACCATCAGACGTGATAACACGTGGGGGAGATAGTTTGGCATATAATTTATATTCGTCTTTTCGAATGCTTACGATCTGGTAATCCAGTTTACCTGTGCGCACGACCTCGTGAAGTTCTTCAAAAGTGAGATAGTAGATATCTTCTTTTTCATCAATAACGCCTAGTTGTACAAGCAGTTCGGCTTCTTGTAGTAAAGCCTGCTTATAAACGAAGTAGCGACTCATCATGCCGTATTTTGGATATTCACGATATCCGATAAAATTTCGGATGAGATCAATCATTCGTTTTGTTTGTTTTGCTTTTTCTTCACCATCCGGTAATTGCTGCAATTGAACTAATAACTCTTGTTCTTTTTTTAGAGCAACGCTTCGCCCGTGCTCAAATTTCCGTTTGCTAGCATTAGGTGCAAAGTTTTTGATGTTACTGAGAATCATGGGGACAATTGTCGCTGGTTTTTCGCTCCAACGAGTTTTAGTAATGTCGATTTCTCCCACACATCGCATGCCGAATTTAGTAAGATAAGCATAAATAGCGTCTTTTGCTTTCTGTCCTCCTTCAAACGCAACCAATTCCTCCAAAAAGTGATCATCTTTTACATCTTGTAAGTATTCAATTACTTCTGTATACGGACGGACCACATCTGCAACATCCAATAGCGCCAGACCCATTTCCGAGGTAATATTGTTTGCTACGGATTGAGAAAGCGTATCTGCTATGTTTTTTTCACCTAACCACTTGTTCATATTTTCATTTATCCAACCACTAGCATCCATCGCAGCCATAAACACACTGGAACTTTGTGGGTCAAATAATATCTTCTTTAATTGCTGTAGATCTTCTAGAATAAAATTAAATAAATCTGAGCCAGATTTCATTTGGATGTTTTGTTTTAATTCTTCTATCGATGCTTGACTCCTCTTAATCAAATCAAAAACGATTGTTGGCTCGATTTCGCGTTGTGCTTGAAAACCCACAGATGATTTATCTTTACTGCTTTTACTGGGACTTGGCACTTTATTACCACCTGGTGATGGTTTTATGAAATCATTTCTCTCTATGATGGTCGTGAGAGCGTCTTTTATAAGCGGATCGGATTTTCCTAATACATCTATTACCGTTTCTCTGCTGACAGGTGAAGCTAGCATCTGTGTAACATCAACAAACAATCTTCCACCCGCTTTACGCATGGGTACAGGAGTCGTTAAGAGGAAAAAAGACAAACCCAATGGTTTCATGGCATCAGTCATCATTTGCTGGTGACCGACAGATACATATACGTGATTTTCTTGAGTATCAGCTTCAGGGATGGGATATAAAGTAGTGATCGGCCGGCTTTGGACGATATAGAATGTATCCTCAACCAAACACCATTCAATATCCTGGGGGCGGCTGAAGTGTTCTTCGATCTTTCTGCCTAGGCGCTCAAGCTGTACAATTTGCTCATCTGTCAGCACGGGCCTATTCTGCCACTCAGGCTCAACTTGCTCTGCTTTCGTACCGCCATCCTTTAAAGCATAAATAGCCAATTTTTTAGTAGATATTTTCTTATTGATAACCTTGCCGTTTTGCACTTTGTAGACATCAGCGTTCACCATGCCGGCAACTAAGGCTTCACCAAGTCCGAAGCTAGCATCAATGGATAATACCTTCCTATTAAAAGTGACAGGATCGGCAGTAAACAAGATTCCGGCCACCTGCGGGAAGACCATCCTCTGCACTACCACAGACAGCTGGACTCTACGGTGGTCGAAACCATTTTGCAGGCGGTACGTTACTGCCCTCTCGTTAAATAGCGATGCCCAGCACTTACTAATGTGCTTTAGGATTGCCTCACCTCCGATGATGTTCAAATAGCTATCCTGCTGACCTGCAAAGGAGGCAGTCGGCAAATCCTCTGCGGTTGCGCTGGATCGTACTGCATAGGCAGTTTTTTCATCAAGCTTTAAGAGGTTGCGGGTAATTTCCTCACTAATATCTTGAGGAATGGCTATTCCTTCGATGGCACTGCGAATCTCACCGCACACTTTCCCGATTTCATCCCGGTCTTCCACCTTTAGACGCGATAACTGTTCAAGTAATTCATTCATTGCCGGCGTTTCCCCAATGATTCTTTTAAAGGCTTCCGTAGATATACAAAAGCCATCCGGAACACGTACTCCTTCAATCTTGAACAGTTCCCCTAGGTTCGCCCCTTTACCCCCAACAACCATGAGTTTTGTTTTATCAATATTCTGTAAACCAAACACGAGTGAACTCATATATTTCCCTCCTTTGGCATTCCTTCCTCTAATAAACCTCTCCAGCAAATCGCAGAGCACTCTATTGCATTATAGCAGGATAAAATGGTAATAAATAGTCTATTTTTCCAACTTTTTATATGTTATAATTAAGATGGAAAGGCTCAATATGCAAGAAACAAGCGTTAACGACACTCATTCGGTACCAAGGTACATCCTTATAAATTTATAAACAAATTGAGCGAGCTACCTTTATAATTTAAGTAATAGCAGGAGATTTTACATCTAGGTTGAAAAGTAATAACTATAAGTAAAAAAGGCAGTAAACATGGATACGTACGTATAAACTACAAAAACAGTGTCCAAATCTAATAATACTGTACCTTTTGTATCTCAATCTTCTTTGAAAGATTTTAGGGTTAAAGATGCTTATTTGATACATACTAACCTTAAAATAATACGTCAAAAATATCTAAGGAGGCATTATGTTAACTAAAAGACAAAACCTATTGGAAACTATTCGAGGAGGAAATCCTGATCGCTTTGTCAATCAGTATGAACCTTTTGTGTGTACTGATGCAATATACGGCATGATAATGGGAGATCCTATTTCAAGCCAAGGGAAGCGCCCCATGCCTGGCGGCAAACCCGAAGTAGACGCTTGGGGAATCACTTTTGCATGGCCGGCAGGCGTACCAGGAGGATTTCCTGTACATGATCAGGAACACAAAGTAATAAAAGACATCACCAAATGGAGAGAAGTTGTAAAAGCTCCAAAAACCGATTTTCCGGCGGAAGCATGGGCACCATTTCTCCCTACAGTCGAAGCGATTGACCGTAATGAAGTTTTCGCCACGGCGTTTGTGGCCCCTGGTGTATTCGAGCAGTGCCATCACTTAATGGGAATAGATGATTGCCTTATTAACTTCTATGAAGAACCCGAAGAAATGCATGCATTAATTGAATATATCACAGATTTTAAATTGAGATATGCTGCAGAACTGGTGAAGTACTATAAGCCGGACTGCATCTTTCATCATGACGATTGGGGAAGCTCTATAAGTTCATTCATGGCCCCGGATATGTTTGAAGAATTTATCGTACCTGCTTACAAAAAAATCTATGGATTCTATAAAGCAAATGGTGTGGAACTTATTGTTCATCACAGCGATTCCTATGCTGCGAATTTGGTGCCCCATATGATCGATATGGGAATTGATATTTGGCAGGGTTGTGTTTCGAATAACAATGTTCCGGAGCTTATAAAGAAGTATGGCGGTAAGATTTCTTTCATGGGAGATATTGATAACTCTTTGATTGATCTTGAGGATTGGACACAAGAAAGCGTCGGGGCTGAAGTGCGAAATTCTGTTGAACGATGCGGAAAACACTATTTTATTCCTTGTATCACACAAGGGGGCCCAGGCAGTGTATATCCTGGCGTATATGAAGCCATTACTGAAGAAATCATAAAATTGAACAAAGAAAAGCTTAAATAGGCCGTCACGAAGACATATCATTTGGCGTCGTGATTTTACAAATGAATAACTGAATGAATAGTAAGAGCAAAACATAAAAGAGTTCAAAAAGAATCCAGTAGCCGCGTTGGCTAACCTGGATTCTTTTTTTGTCGGGTAATACCTCGACACCAATTAGTCATTTAGATATCTATGTTAATACTCTCATGATGTTGGAGTTGAGGAACGCTGTAGGAAGGAGAGCTCTGTGTCACACTAACATTGTTAGAAGACATCACTACAATCATTTACCAATCTAATAAATAATTCTATATCTTGATTGAAATACTCCAGATCATGCTCGCTTAATCTAAAATTGAAGGTATGCTTTACTTTCTTTTGTTTTTCTTCTGACAATAAGCTATTAATCCATAATTCTTTAACTTCATTCGGTCTACGGAGAAAAATCGAATATAGTTCAGTATCTATCTTTTCCTTTTGTCCTACCTCACCATTGCATAAAGTAATAAAAAAATATTTCTCTAGGTTATTTTTTGTCTATCTCCATGAACCCTCTCATTGGGGAAACAATTTTACCGCCTCAGATTGGTGCAATAAAAATTACTTTATCATATTCCTTAAGGTTGGTATTAGAGAGATTTAGT
>JANKMV010000410.1 GCA_024650095.1 Bacillota bacterium
CCGCAGACCGCCAAAAAGTGTCCGCACCCCTGCCAATGCTGAAGCATTCTCTGACCGTTATATGATGAAGCTTATTATGACGCTGATCCAGGAAAACATTGATATGCACCTGCGGGCAGTTCAGACTACGCTTACAAACGAATCCTTACGGGCTTCATTCCGTAAATATTTAGACGTGGAACTAGATATCTATAATATGGCTTTAAACTATAGTAAACTAAAAGGCTGGATCGGTTCTCCGCCCATGTACCCCCAGAGCCCCTCCGGGCTTAAAGAAAAGCTAGGATCAGGAGAGGCTTACCACCTCTGGGATCACTTATCTGCCAGGTATGATACCCTGGAAATCAGCCAAATTTATGAACACTACGCCAAAGATCCGGATTTTGCTCTAGTTCTGCGTACTGGCATACAAAAGACTCTGGAAAAACAAATCAATGTATTAGAAAAAGAGATGGACCATTTCGGGCTGCCACTGCCCGAGCGACCGCCAAAAAGTATAAGGCCGCCGGAAAATGCAGAAGTCATTGAGGGCAACCTGATGTTTCGTGATATGTTTACGGGCATCCAGTATATGTTTAACCTGCACGCGGAAGCCTTGAAACAAAGCACCACCAACGACCGGCTACGGCAAATGTTTTTGAAGTTTTTGCGTGAGGAGCTTGATGTCTTTGATAAACTCGCAAAATACGGGAAACTAAAAGGCTGGTTGCGATCTACCCCTCTTTACCCTAACGCATAAGGAGTGAAGTGCATTGCCATCAATATTTAAAAAAGTAGGCGCGAAGAAAACGGCCATCGATATTGAAGAAGCTTGGAACATCTGGGAGCTGTTGAGTTCCGGCTATGAAAGCATGACGGATATAAAACTAATGAAGAATTTCGTCCATGATCAAGATTTAACGGTGATGATCACAAGACACCTTGCTAGCTTAGATGATGAAATTAAAATGCTAGAGGCAGAGGCCATAAAGTACAATCTTAAAACGCCACATCAACCTCCTGCAGATTTTAAGACCTCTGCCATCATTGAGGAATATTCCGATCGTTACATTTACCGCACTGTTTTTAGACGCTTGGGAGATGACCTATTTAAAATAAACCGTTCAATACGGACATCCTCGACAAATGATAAGCTTCGGCAAGGTTTTCAACAACGTCTTAGAGGGCAGTTAAAAAACTTCGAAGAGTTTATTAAATACGGGAAACTAAAAGGATGGCAGGACCCACCTCCGACATATAAGATTCATAAACCGCAGAAGCGTGAACAATTGTTGATTTCTGAAGCTTTTCATCTCTGGGATCATTTAAACCAACGGTATGATCAATTACATCTGACATCAACATTTAAATCAATGACCCATGATATTGATCTGCAAGCGATATTAACGCTGGGAGCAGGATCTCTTTCAGAAGAAATAACAATGCTGGAAGGATTAATGACAAAGTTTGAAATACCCATGCCTGAAAGGCCACCCGTTTCAACGAAGGTGCCCATTGACCCGGAAGTAATGGAAGATGTGTTTATGTTCCGCACGATTCTAACCGGTTTGCAGGAAGCACAGGATCTTCATTTAAGAGCTATTGTGCAAACTGAGCTAAACGATAATTTGCGAAAAATATTTACCACAATGCTCTTTAATGAAATGAGTCTATACGATAAACTGCTCAAGTACGGCAAAGCCAAAGGATGGACGCACCCCGCACCGATTTATACGGAGCCAACATAGTTGGTAATCCATGGCTCCCTGAGAACTGTAGCTTAATTTATTATGTAAGGAATATGTGAATGGAAAACCAATGACAGACCTTTCTGGCATTGCACGACTCATTAGTACTATCACAGAAGTGCATCATTTACACTTCTTAATCTCCCCTATTGAATATTGCCAGTGCTGACTAAAATTGACTTTTTAGTATGGCAAAGTACGGGAGAGACGAAGTATGATAAAAAGGAATGGTAACACACATAGACGCCCGTGCCATATGACTTCACGGGGTTACATAGTAGTATGATATTAGACGGTGTAAAACAACAAAAACTTCTCACATATTACTCAAAATTAAGCGATCTCTGATGGTGCCGGTTCGAGTCCGGCCTTTGGCACCATCTTATAAACACAGTAACCACAAGCCTTCATAATAGGCTGTGGTTACTTTTTTGTTAACTAGCTATAGCCCCATTAGGAATACTTACTAAAATACTACGATTCATAGCACATACTTCACTGTTATCATGTTTTCCACGTTGTGGACCGGGTCATGGGCCTTG
>JANKMV010000411.1 GCA_024650095.1 Bacillota bacterium
TGGCAAACTTTCCTTCTGAGATACCAAAGCTGGTGCGATAAGGTGCTATTTCCGCATACTGATCCTGCTTCCGTTGTTCAGTTCGTCGCTTGAAACGAATTCTCGTGTCGTCAAATTTTTCTAGTAGTTCCCAGCCGTTCTGGGCTTCCTCATCACACAATGTTCTAAACTTTTCACCCGTAATTTTGCTAACGGAGCGTACGATTTTAAACTCCCAGCCTTGCAAGTCATCTCCATTATATGTGGTCAACCGTTCCTCCTCCTCTCTTAATTTAGCTTGATGCGCCGCAGCAGCAGCGGCAGCCCCTGCACTCATACAGCCTCCCCCTTTTATAGCAAACGCTCATCACATTTCGTCAAAAACTGTAAAATTCCAACCAATACGATAATACTTACGATTAGCAACACGAAAAACATAATGAATGCTAAGGGCGGGATGATGATAAGAATGAAGGAAACAAAACTAGCGATTAACAATTGCCTATACTGATGCCAACGAGTCTCGGCCTCTTCCTGCAAATCCACTTGGCCTGCTTGCGCGGCCATATCCCTAATCCCCATAAAAATATTGAACACCAGATACCAGGTGACAATAATTGAAATGATGCCAAGCAACAAGCCATAACTACTACTCTGGCCAGAAATGAAAAAGATCGAAATAAAAATCATGGCATAATTAAGACTACGTGCTTGTTTAAAATGTTCACTGTACGCAAGAAGAGCGTTAATACCGACGGCAAAAAGAATAAAGCCAAGGATATCGGGCAAAATGTCAAATCCCTGCACCCTAAAGTCAAGCAAAATTAGTAAAAACCCCCAGTAAAAGCTTTTAAATGCCCCCACTTTTATAATCACTCCCCACTTTACTACTTTCTATTTACAAACACAACTTAATTATGCACACTTTTAATAACCTTGCTAACCACATTCTCAATGTCTAATCCAGAACAATCGACGAGTCTATCTGCGTAATGTTCATATACGCTAGCACGAGCCTGATACAGATCCGCCAGAGTCTGTCCTTGTTCCAAAACAATCCCCCGGCTTGCCATATTCTTAATCCGCGCTTTTATTTCACCTAATGTAAGTTTTAAGTAGATAAGTGTACCGTATTGTTGTAAATGATTGATAGCCGCTACACTACAAATCACACTCCCGCCTGTCGCAATTACGCTGTTTTCTATTTGCAGACGTAAGATTACTTCTTCCTCGGTTTTCAAAAATTCCTTAATACCCTCATGATTAATCATTTCCTGTAATAACTGTTGTTCCTGCTCCTGTATAAGTAAATCTGTATCTACAAAAGACATTCCTAATGCTTTGGCAACTAAAACACCCACGGTACTCTTTCCTGCGCCCGGCATACCAATCAAAACTATGTTTTTTCTATTTATCTGCACAATTACCCTCTTTTCACTAAATACATTAAATACGGTTACAGCTTTTAACAATTTCTGCAGGTAGTTGACAAAATCCTCTTCAACCCGTCAAAATAACGCAAATTATTGTACTCACCCCTATGTAGGCCGCTGGCAGGAATTTAACATTCCTACAAGAAAACATATAAGAGGGAAATGAAATAAGGAGGTTAATAAATGCCGAACAAACTTACCGGATTTAAAGCCGTCATTACCGGAGGATCAGATGGGTTAGGCTTGGCAATGGCGCAGGCATTACTTGCCGAAGGAGCAACTGTAGCCTTGGCTGCTCGGCCGAGTGCCAAACTAGTTAAAGCTGTGTCGACACTGCAACAAGAGGGCATGGATGCACATGCGCTTCCACTGGATGTGCGCAGCGAGCAGTCGGTGACGGAAGCTGTGGCATGGGTGAAGGAACAATGGGGACAAGTGGATTTACTTGTCAATAATGCGGGCATCGGCATGGGCAGAGTAAATCCTAAGTTCTCTACTGAGCCGCAACCATTTTTTACTGCTAGCGCAGCTGGCTTTCGCGACGTTGTAGAAACCAACTTCACTGGATATTTTCTGGTTGCCAAAGGATTCGTACCCATGATGATAGAGCAAGGGAAAGGGCGCATTGTTAATGTATCAACTAGTTTACAGACCATGACCCGAAAAGGAATGTCACCTTATGGCCCCGCACGTGCGGGCGCAGAAGCGCTGTCCCAAATCATGACCGCAGAATTGAAGGAACATGGTATCAGCGTCAATCTATTGCTGCCCGGTGGTGCAGCTGACACTGGCCTCATCCCGGAAGAATTGCGAGAAGAATTTCGCAAACGTCCCAATTTGCTACAGCCAGACAT